>JAQWHO010000020.1 GCA_029249355.1 Thalassotalea sp. | reverse complement strand
CAGACAAACCATGGCTCAAAATATTCGTGATGAAGTTATGGCACTTTTGAGTGTAAATAGTGCTGATATTGTCGGCAGTCGTAATTACGAAATCAGTATCGAAGTATCTGAAGAGAAACTGCAACAATATCAATTAACCTTTGATGAAATTACTCAAGCGATTAGACGTTCATCCGTAGATATGCCGGGCGGCACTATTAAAACTATTGGTGGTGATATTCTTGTTCGTACCCAAGGGCAAGCTTATACCGGTGTTGAATACGCTAATTTAGTTTTAAGAACAGAGTCAAATGGCACGCGATTAATTTTATCTGATGTTGCCAATATTGTTGATGGTTTTGTTGAAGAACAAGGTTTCGCCATTTTTGATGGAGAACCTACCTCAAGTATTATGGTGCAATCGACCGGCGATCAAAATGATCTAGAAATTGCTGCTGAAGTAAGAAAGTATGTTGCAGAAAAAAATAAAAATTTACCACAAGGTGCGAAGTTAAACGTTTGGGGTGATGCTTCTTATTATCTATCTGCTCGACTCGACATGATGATTTCAAATATGTTGCTCGGTGCATTTTTGGTCTTTCTGGTGTTAGCACTTTTTTTACGAATCAAAATTGCCTTTTGGGTAATGCTAGGTATTCCAATTAGCTTTTTTGGTGCTTTTTTGATGATGCCTTTGTTGGGCGAATGGTCAGTTTCTATCAATATGTTGAGCTTATTTGCTTTTATTATGGTGCTCGGTGTCGTGGTTGATGATGCCATAGTTATTGGCGAAAGCGCTTATGCTGAAATTCAACAATACGGGCACTCTAGCGATAATATTATTCGTGGCACTATGCGTGTTGCTATGCCGGCAACGTTTGGCGTATTAACGACCATTGCGGCTTTTGCACCATTGTTGTTTATTGACGCAACTTTCGCGGCATTTTTTCGCTCGATAACAATAGTCGTTGGATTTTGTTTATTGTTTTCATTAATTGAGTCTAAATGGATATTACCTGCTCATTTAGCGCACATGAAATATGTTCCGCTTACCCCTGAAAATACCAATAGACTTGAACGCTTTCAAATGCGATTCAAAGACAGATTAGAGCATTTTATTCATCATACTTATAAGCCATTTTTAGAAAAAACGTTGAAGGCTCGTTACAATACCATGGCAGCCTTTGTTGCTATATTTATCTTGTCTATAGGTCTGATTTCAGGCTCTTTTGTTAAAGTTGAAGTGTTCCCTAGTATTCCGAGTGATTTTATTCAGGGGCAAATTATTATGATTGATGGTACGGCGCCTCAAAAGAGAAATGATGCAATTGAACGAGTGAATAAAGCCGTTGAAACTATCGCGAATCAAAATAAGTTTAATGGTAGTTCTTTTATTAAACATTCAATGGTTTTCACCCGTGGTAATACTCAAGCTACATTTTTATTAGAACTGGTTAAATCAGAAAATCGTGACTTAAATGCCTATGAAATTGAAAAGTTATGGCGTGATGAAATAGGTGAAATTCCGGGTACTAAAGAGCTGCGATTTTTTGCGGGTACTAATGCTGGCGGTGGCGCAGCAATAGAATTTCAACTGACCGGCAAGAATGATCAAGAACTAGAAAAAGCGGCTGACGCAATTCAAGAAAAATTAGAAAGCTATGACGGTGTTTATGATATTCGTCATTCATTTAGTCGTGGCAGCCAAGAAATTAAATTAGCGATTAAACCTGAGGCCGAAATTTTAGGTTTAACGTTAACGGATCTTGCTAAACAAGTACGTCAGGCTTTTTATGGCGATGAAGCACAACGTATTCAACGTGGCAGAGATGAACTTAAAGTGATGGTGCGATATCCAGAAAAAGATCGTTTGTCAGTAGCTGATTTAGAAGATATGTGGATAAGAACGCCAAGTGGCGATCAAGTACCGTTTTATCAAGTAGCAGATATTCAAATTGGGCAAGGGTTTTCGAGCATTACTCGAATTAACCAAAAGCGATCAATAAAAATATCTGCAGATATTGATAGTGAAAAAGTTGAATCCCGTAAAGTGGTATCAGAAATGAATGATGATGTTATTCCTAATATTTTAGCTGACTACCCTTCCGTTCAGTATGGTACTGAAGGAGCAAGTAAAGACCAAGAAGACTTTTTAAATCAACTAGGTTTTGCTGCTATTGGGGCGTTATTTTTGATTTATGGCCTAATTGCTATTCCAACTAAGTCTTATGCACAACCTATTGTGATTATGTCGGTGATTCCTTTCGGTATTATTGGCGCTATTTTTGGCCATTTTGTTTTAGGCAAAACCATTAATATGATGTCGATGTTTGGCTTTATTGCTTTAACAGGAGTCGTGGTAAATGACAGTTTGATCATGGTTGATTTCATCAATAAAGCAAAGGGCAGTGGACTGCGTATGATTGAAATTGTTATGCAGGCGGGTACACAACGCTTTAGAGCTATTTTATTAACGTCTTTAACTACTTTCTTTGGTATTTTTCCGCTGTATTTTGAACAAAGTTTACAAGCTCAATTTATTATTCCTATGGCGATTTCATTAGGATTCGGTATCGTCTTTGCCACTTTAATTACTTTGTTTTTAATTCCTTCGCTATATCTTATTAAAGAAGATCTCCGCCAGGTTTTTAATAAACCTAAAAACACTCAGCCACCCATTTTAGAAAATTGAGTATATGATGAAAATATTGCTTAAATCATTACCTAAGTCATTATGTAAACTATTAAATAGCATACTCGTAAGTACGGTTTTATGCCTTTATGGGGTCTTAGGTGTGAGTCATGCTTTTGATTCTCATCCATTAGATACAACAACATTTTCAGAACGATATAAATTAGCAGATGTTAGTGAGGGTTTTGATATTCCATGGGCGATGGTGCAATTACCTAATCATGATATTTTAGTGTCTGAACGTAATGGTGAATTACGTGTTATTCGCCAAGGTAAGTTGTTAGACAGAGTGATAACTGGACTGCCTAAAATTGATGAAAATGGTCAAGGCGGGCTATTAGATTTAGCACTAGATCCCGACTTTATAAATGAACCTTGGTTATATTTTACTTACTCGGACAGCTCAGGCGTTGGACGAGGTAGCAATACTGCGTTAATGCGTGCCAAGTTGAATATTGAAGCTATGTCATTATCTGAACAAACCCGCTTATATAAAGGTAAGTTAAACTCTACTAAAGGGCAGCATTACGGCAGTAGAATAGCGTTTGATCAGAATGGTTATGTTTATTTTTCTATTGGCGATCGTGGCAAGCGTGATGTAAACCCGCAAGATCTGAATAAAGATGGTGGGAAAATTTATCGTTTATATCGGGATGGACAGATCCCTAAAGATAATCCTTTTGTCGATGAAAAAGGCGCCAAGACTGCCGTTTATTCATATGGTCATAGAAATCCACAAGGGTTAGCATTTGATAGCTCAACAGGCGTGTTGTGGTCACATGAACACGGTCCTAAAGGTGGCGATGAAATCAATGTAATTTCATCAGGGAAAAATTATGGTTGGCCTGTGATCAGTTATGGGGTGAATTATAGTGGTACTAAATTTACTAATTTAACTGAAAAACAAGGCATGCAAACACCTGCTTTATATTGGTTACCGTCTATTGCTCCTTCTGCAATGATATTTAGCACTTCTGATAAATATCCTGAATTAAAAGGTAAATTTTTATTGGGCTCGATGAAATTTGGTTATATTGTTGTCGTAAGCGTCAATAAAAATAAGGTGCAACAACAATTTAAATTGTTAAATAATTTAGGACGGGTTCGAAGTATAATGCAAGGGGTTGATGGCTTTATTTATGTTGGCCTAGACGGCGGAGGTATTAAAAAGCTAGTTCCCAAAAACTCGTAAAAAGCTAAAGCTCACTTTTTTAAATTTAATTTGTAGAAAGTGAGCATATTGATTAGTGTGGAGCTTGAAATATAACGGTATAAATTTAATTTTATTAATTCTGATATTCAGCGCTATCTTCTAGTAAATCTTGATAATCTTCTTCATCTAAATCTAATAAGGTAAAAATAGAATCTTGCAGATAAGCCCAATCTGCCGCATCTCTAAAGTGCTTATGATTATGCACGATATTTTCTGCCATTTTTAAGATGGCAAAATAAAACTGTTCACTTTTATTCGTTAAAATTTCTAGAAATGTTCTATCGTGATGACTCAGGATCAACTGACAAATATCTTTTGGCAATCGCCATGAAGAAGCTACGTAATAACCTAAAGTAGCATGGTTAACTTGATAAACACTTTCTTCAATGGACGTTAATGTTTCGCTTGGTGTATTCATTGCGTGTTCGTAGGTTTCTGTATAATCATTATATTTCATCGCCATCACAGGAATACCGCAATCATGAAATAATCCAATCGAAAATAACTTATCTGACGAAAGTGGCTGTTTGATTGATTTACCTATTAAAACACTAGTGTTGGCAATATTGCTGGCATTTGTCCAAAACTCCTCTAACGCAATACCACAATCATTTTGATTAAAGCTTTTACGAATTAAGGTATTGGTTACTAAAGAAATAATACCGTTAATACCAATGTAACGAGCGGCTTTATGAATATCTGAAATAGAACGAGCTAAACCATATACCGGTGAGTTTATGGTTTTAAGGATGGTCGCAGAAACTGCAACATCTTGAGAAATAGTGTTGGCAATAACATTAATATCAGGATCATTATCGGCCATGAGTTTTTGCAGTTTCAATAATAGATCAGGCTGCGCAGGAACTGAGAATCCACGACCTATATCAGCAATAACTTTTTCATCAATATTTAGCATTTTTTATAGTGTATATATCAGGTTTATTAGCTTACAGGGAAAATCAACACATTAACTATCGCTTAAATTAATTCAATATACAATGACTAAGCATGATAAATAGAATACTAATTTAGATGAAAATTTCGTTTTAGGTATTTTTTATAAAGGCCTTTAAGTTGTTATTTACGATAATATATTGAATAGTGCATAGGTCTTTTAGATTAGAAAGAATAATACAAATGAAAAATAACTTTGGAAGAATCAGTCAATTTAACAACAAGGGCTTATTTCAATGTTTGCTTGGCATAATATTAACGTTAATTACCAATACCACTTTTGCTGATTTAACTGTTGATTTACCTAACTGGCAACTTCATCAAATGAAAGGCAACCCTTCTTTACGAGGAGCCGCTATTGTTAGTGATTCATTGTGGGTAACAGGCAGTAATAATAGTGTGTTCGTCAGTCAAAACGGCGGAAAAACTTGGCTGGATAAATCTGTTAAATCAACAATTAAAACAGACTTCAGGGATATTGAGCTTTTTGATCGCAATACAGCAGTTGTGATGGGCGTTGGGAATGGTCAATCGTCGATGTTATATAAAACTACAGATGGTGGCGATAATTGGCATTTGCTTTACCAAAATATAGATGAGCAAGGTTTTTTTGATTCTATTGGCTTCTGGGATAAAAATACAGGGTTGCTATTAGGCGATCCGGTAGATGGTTATTATGTCATAAAAAAAACAGAAGATGGCGGAAAAACTTGGCGACGCATAACCAAAAATAAATTACCTAAAATGTTAGACAAAGAAGCCGCATTTGCCGCGAGTGGAAATACCTTGATTACCGGTGAAAATGGCAAAGCTTATATTACAACCGGTGGCTTTTCGGCATCCGTTTATATCAGTGATGATTATGGTGAAAGCTGGCAACGCCAGGCTGTGCCATTATTTCAAGAAACACAAACAGCAGGCGGGTATGGTTTAGCGTTAAATCATTTAGAACAACCTTTTGTTTTAGGCGGTGATTATGAACAACGTCCGAAAAAGTATTCAAATATGGCGACACTAATAAATGGTATTTGGCAAAAAGTTGATTCTGGCGAAAATGGTTTGAGAACTGCGATGAGTTGTCAGGGCAATATTTGCATATCTACAGGAAAAACCAGTAGTGATATTTCTTTCAACGCTGGTAATCATTGGCAACATTTTTCTAATCAAAAATCAGCAGAAGGTGATAAAGGATTTTATACTCTTACCTCCGATAACTTTGTTTTTCTTGCTGCGAGTGCAGAGGGAAAAGTAGGCGTGCTGTCATTTAAACGTTAAATTTATAGCCAGATAACGGTAATTTTTACTAATTTTAATATTTAAAAACGCTAGGAAGTATAACCACCTAGCGTTTACTAATTTAAAATAAGATTTAAGATTTAAGATTTAAGATTTTACTCTTTTACGTCGCGTTACCAATAAACCAAAAGTCGCTAAACCAAATAGCGCTATTGATGATGGTTCTGGGACTGTCGCAATACGTAAGTCCCAACCAATAGCATCAAATGCAATTATGTCGTATGCCGTTACATCAATAAATTCCCCAGGAGCTGCGGTTGGATCTTAGGCACCAATACCTAAATCATCTTTCCAGTGACTTGCTTGTTCTCTATCACCTGTGACTCTACCTGTTGAGAAAGGGGCTATAATCGTTGCTCCACCATCAATCGAGAAATAGCTATTGCCGCCTGCTCGAAAGTCTTTAACTCCCGCACCTACTTGATAACTTTCTTCAGAGTAACGGAATAAATCCATCGTAGAGGCAATAGCGTATTGATCTAAATCAAAAGCATAATTTGGATTTGGATCGTTATCGTTATATCGATCATATAAATCAACACCACTGACAAAACCTAAAGCATGACCTATTTCATGAATAGCCACACCAATAAAATCCCACTTATCAAGGTCAATACCGTTTGAAGGATCGAAATCAAAGGCAAATGTGTTGCTAAAAGTAATTTGAGCGTCTGTGTCCGAAAAGGGATTACCATAAAGGTCGGTAGTAAAACCTAATGCTTTAGCATTGGCTTGGGTCATTTCCAAATTATGATTATCGTTAGAGCCGTCAGCATCATACTCAGTAATGTCAGCACCATTTGCATCTTGCTCTGTATCTAAAAAAGTCATACCACAAAATGACTCGCCTAAGCTGGCACATTCAAGATTATTTACTGCGGTTACGTCAATTGAAGAAGTAACGTCTTGGATTAATTGATAAGCAGTATTGTTGTATGATTGCACCGTTCTTGTTGAATTAGCATTTGCTAGTACGCCATCATTTAATGTATCAAAAGCAATGCTTAAATTAACGGTTACACTATCTGAAAATATATTCTCCCAGAATGTTGCTGCTTGTTGAAAGCCGGCTAAAGCTTGTTGCCCTTGCGCATCTGCAAATTGACTAGGGACATAATCTAGGGCAATAGTAGTTGCATTCACCGAAGATGCAGCAAGTAAAGTGCTTAAAACTGCACCAGTGAGTAAAGACTTTTTATGTTTTATCATATTATCTATCTCAATTATTCAGAAATTTTATTGTTGTTATAGTGGTGTGTTAATATTTTGTTAAATACTGTAAGCAAGTATTATTCCTTAGTGTTTTTATCTGGTAAGAATAATAGCTTGTGATTATTCGTTATGGCTAAAATCACTTACTTGTAAAATATTTTGACACTTTGCTTAATAAATTATTTTATTAGGAATGTGTTTCGCCATATTTAGCTTGTTTAAATATCATATGATTTAATATTTATGATGCTAGTTCGACATAATTATTGATTAATTCAATCCTTCTAGTTTTATAAAGCTAGAGAGTAATAAATAATCAAACCGTAGGAATTATAGAGAGTGTTGTCCCTACCTTACTTGAACAGAGAGCCTGCCGATTATGAGCGACGGTGAGTAACTCGAATTCCCACGAAGCACCAGTAAGAAATAAAAGGGCAGGAGGAAGACGAGAGGGGATTTGTCTTGTCTTTTTGTTCAAGCGAAAAAACAATTACGAAATTAGAAACAGAGGGTATACAAAACCTAATTGAGCTACAAACTGAAAGTATCAGTCAATACTTTCTAAAGAGACCGAGCCTAGAGTAACTGAGCAGAAAGTCACAAAACTACTAAAAAGTCGCACTCTAGTTTTGTTTTTGTTTTCGCAGATCCAAACTTCGGCGATAAGTGAAAAGAAAATTAGAATGTGATTAACGTTCGCGACAAACTGAAATCGCAAATGCAGAGAATAGAGCTAAACAATTGTGCATTTTTCGTTGAAAAGCAGCAATTAGTTTGTCTTCATATACTACTTTAGGTATTCGAATCTATACCAAATTTATTAAAGGCATAAATTAGGCTTAAAATTATTGTTAATATCTTAGGTACTTCTATAAGCCAATGAAGCAATTCGAATTCACTCAATGGTTGATAAGTATAAGGAAATATAAAAAAACACAATGGGAAAAAGGCAGTTAATAAGGCTATGATTGTGGACTTCGTTTTTAATACTTTTCCAAGAATAAATCCAATACTTAGAGAAATTATTGCTAAAGGAATAACGTAAGCATATATATTAGCAAAAAACATTGAAATATTGATATTAGACTTAGTCCATTCATGTGCCCCAAACGCAGGCATTAGATTAGAAGAAAAACCTGTTAGCCAAGTTAAACCATAAGCGAATACAAAGCTTATAATTAAAGCTGTAATATATTTTACTGCCATAAACGCCTCCAAATTTTTTGCTAAAATTATTTATATAAAGTCTTAATGATACATAAGGATAAGGCTTTTTATGATACATAAAATAAGGCTTTTTTAGCATTTTATTGGTTTTTAGGCACAAAAAAAGACGCTAATCTGCGTCTTTAATCATTTAAATGGTGGCCCCTCCCTGACTTGAATTGAGTCCTCAAGGTCTTTTATGTATTGATATGTGTTTTTTTTTGGTTTTGTTGGTACTTTTGTTGGTACATAAGGGTTTTGTCACCTTTTAAAAAAATTCAATTTAGCCAACACTATTTATTTTTTTATAAAGTTTTGCTGCTGATTCTTGAGCTTCATCGAGTGCCGAAGGTGATAATTCATTAGCAAGAAAATTTCGAATTTCAATTGCCTCTTTCACCCCATTAGTGGCGGCAAGTGAATTCCAAATATAAGCTTGTTTAATGTTTTGTATTACACCTTTACCAGAATAATATGAAACACCAATTATAAACTGTGCAGGAGCGTGACCTTGCTCAGCCGCTTTTAGATACCATTTAA
>JAQWHO010000019.1 GCA_029249355.1 Thalassotalea sp. | reverse complement strand
GTTTATATGCTCGAACTACAGCAATGGTTACATGAAAGTTTGTCTTGGCTGACATCGTCGGTTTGGTTTATAAGCTTACTGTTTTTATTAGTAATGTTTTCATTTATTTTCAGCTCAGTGGCAAATTGGATAGCAGCGCCTTTTAATGGGCTACTTTCAGAAAAAATGGAAGCTTTGCTAGCTAACGAAACGCCGGCATCAGGTTCAGCATTCGAAATAGTAAAAGACATTCCTCGTACATTAAGCCGGGAATGGTGTAAATTTCGGTATTATTTACCTAGAGCAATTGGCTTCTTTATTCTTTATTGGGTATTACCGATTGTCGGGCAAGTTTTATGGTTTTTATTTCTGGCGTGGATGATGGCGGTTCAATATAAAGATTACCCTTTTGATAATCATAAAATTAATTTTAATGAAATGAAATTTGCCTTAAAACAGCGCAAAGGCTTAAGTTACAGTTTTGGCATAACTACCGCTATTTTTTCGATGATACCGATTATTAATTTAGTGGTAATGCCGGTCGCTATTTGTGGAGCAACAGCATTGTGGGTAGATCATTATCGTGATGATTTTATTAATGACAATAAATAGGACCTTAAAATTAAAGCTTTAAAAATTAAAGCGTTAAAAATTAATGTCGACCGTTCACATAAATTATAAAACAATCAATAAATTGCTATTAATTATACGATATTTATATTTAAGCTAGTTTTTACATTTTTTAATGACTTGGAGAGTAACAAATGAACATCCAAAAATCACTATTATTGGCCGTAACGAGTTTATTACTTACTTTTACCTACAATGAAGCTAATGCTTTTCAAAATGCAGAAAAACATCCTATTCCTTACCTTGAAGACGCTAAAATTTTCGCGCAATTTACCGATGAACTACCGGCGGTAATTAATTATTTTACTGCTCACAATGAGCAAGAAATCATTAATTTTTATCAAGGAAAATTTGGTGATGCGACGAATAGTGAAATGAAAAGAAACCGATTAACGCTTTATTTCAATCATAGTGATAAACAATTACGAGTGGTTATTTCGAAACAAGGTACGAAATCTCAAGTGGATATTTTATTAAAATAACCTAAAAAATCCACTTAAAGAATAATTTAGGTATATAACCGACATTACGTATTTAATAAATAAACAGAAAGTGTTCATGTTTTATGTTGTGTTACACAAACCTTTTTACTCCTAACACATTGATTTAATTAAAATGTCGTTCTGTGTCGCCATAATGTCGTGCTATATATCTATCTTAGAATATAAAACTAATCATAATGCTCTTCGTTGTTATTGATGAGCTTTAGGGAACCATAATGTTACTTTCCACCGATAAATTAAAAAAACTACGAAATGAAAGTGGTTGGTCACAGGAAGTGTTAGCTAAAGCTACAGGGTTATCTGCAAGAACAATTCAACGGATTGAATCAGATGGAAAAGCCTCCGCTGAATCAACCTTAGCTATTGCGTCTGTGTTTAATTTATCCCCTCAATCATTAATGGCAACTTCGAATAAAATAGAAGTTAAATGGATGAGGAGAATAATTATGAAAAATTTATTAGCGTTGATAGTCATAACAGGAGCTATTGTAATGCTTATTGCATTAGCAGGGAGCGCTGGCTTGGTCATTGATGCAGCATCAGGTCTGTTTTTATTATTGTTTTTGTATGCTGCGACAATTATCTCGTTTGGGACGGATGGCATGATAAAGTCATTACTAGGATTAAAGTATTTATTTACTGACGAGTTAGTTGGGGGGACACAAGCTAAGTATTTAGCCTTAATTTATAGTAGCCAAGTTAAGTTTATATACGGAGGTGCTGCTATAGGGTTATTAATCGGTGCGATTGCAATCTTAGGTAATATTGATACCTATGATAACTTTATATTTCAAAGAGCTTCCTCCGTTAATTTAATCGTACTATTTTATGCTGCCCTGATTGCTGAAAGTATTTTTAGGCCGCTAAGTTTAAAATTAAATACATGTGAAATACTCGGTTAATTAAGAATAAAGGAGCTGTTTAAATTTTTATAATAAATCAGCTATTAATTTATCTTAATAGCTGATTTATCATACGAATGAAGAATGTTACTAATTAAGGCTATATTCTTTTATCTATACGAACTGTATTGTTGGCGAGAAAGACCATGCGAATTTCATCTTGCTGAGCAAATAACATTGTAGGATCTCTTTCTTGTACCACCATATATTCTTGACCATCTTCAACTTTGATCATCAACTCAACTAATCGATAAACTTTCTCTCGTTGTTTAGGCATATTTTCATTAGACATTGACGCACCAATAAGTACGCCTAATATTGTTGCGATATCTTGGCCGCTACCTTGGCCAATTTGATGACCTATTACGCCACCAAGAACTGCTCCACCAAAAACTTTCCAGCCGTTTTTCTTGTCTTTAATGAGCTCTTTTTCAGTAATATTTCGAACAGATAAAACTTTCCCAAACAACACCTTCTCAACAGGGACAGCCTTATTTCTTTGGTATTGCTCTGCATTGCTAACAACACTTACAAAAATGAGCATAATTAAAATCGATAATTGTCTTGTCATGTTTGCGCTCCTTTTAGAAAAGTTATTTATATTGTCAATATTACTTCTTAAGACGGTCAGTTAAAGAAACACACAAAAGTGTTACTCCTAAATTACCAGCCAATAGCACCTTTTGAGCGAGTTTTTCGTATTTCAGTTTCATCCGCCCATTCAACTAAACCGCTTTTTAAATCTAATAAACGTAAAGTAAATTTATAATAAACATCTGACTTATCTTTAGTCGACTTAACTATGCTTGATAGATTGCCATATAACATGTACTGCGCTCCAATTTGATTGCCAAATTGAATAGCTTTACTAGAATCGACCATACCAGCGTCATTTTGAAACTCAAGCTGTTTACGTACCGCGTCTACGCGTGTCATATCCACAAACCTAAACTTGCCTGAACGCAATAATTTAGTAGAAACCGAGTCAGTAATTGATTCCGTATCTATATGCTCACTGGTTTTATTTTTAATACGTTCAACAAAAACGACAGGACGAGAGTTTTCTGTTAGCGTGCCAACGATTGGCGATAATAATAATGAGTCGGTCATATCATTCGCAACTTTTTGCAGATCGGTTGAACCAAAATTAATATCGGTTGTTTCAACGGCTGTCGCATCACCATATTGCACGATGGGCTTTTGCGCACAACCTGCAATCAATGTTAATGAAAGCGCAGTTGTGGTAATTAGCATTATATTTTTCATGTTATTTTCCCTTACTTTTAAAGCAGATATATCAAATTTTATTTATTTAGCGGCACTTCGAACATAAACATTAAATGAAGTGACTTCTGATGACGGTGAAACGCCATGTAACATAGTGGATTGAAAACCATGTAATTCGAGTGGCCTCCATGGTGACTTACCTTTTTCAATAACGAATCCGTTTTTATCAAACCAGTTAAAGTGATATTGCAATTTTAATGATTTTTTATACTGGCTAGATAACTCAACATTGACTTCTAATAAATCGTTTATTGTTCGATGTTTTACATCACTTACAGTAAGCTTTTGAGCAAGCTTTACATTATCGACCCTTAAATATGAAGCAGGTGGAGTTTCATTAGTCATAGACTCAACTCCTAACCCAGAAGTTACTGGTGACTTTGTTGATTGACAAGCAGACACACCGAGAATAAGGATTAAAACAGCAGCAATATTTCCGCATGTTTTACTTCTAGAATGACTGCTATTCTTCATTATATTTCGTTTTATACGGCTGAAAACCTTTACATTTAAGTTCACAATATTCTCCTTTATAAATTAGCCACATGGAAACCCGTGTAACTTCCTACAGTAGTTAAATTAATTAATGAAATGCGCTCGGCATTAATAGTGATATTAATCGCAGATTGACCATTAATATGCTCAAGATTTAGCGTATGTTGCCCTACTGGTAAATTAACTTTTAATAAATGAATACGATTAGGCAATGTTAACCAACTTCGCGTGTCGGCTTTTTCAGACGCTATACTATATAAACTGGCTAGAACATTACCAATATCACCGCCTTCTTTACTCATTTTTCTTCTTAACTGTTCTTTGGCAACTACGCGAAAAGCTTGTCTTGCCACTATTGACGGTAACTGCTCTTTTAATTGTTTACTGGCTAAAGATTGCAAAACGACAATTTGATCTGACTGGTGTGTCTGTTTTTGATACTGGAGCTGTAAAGGGGCTGAATTAGAAACTCTGCCTTGAAATTCATTCTGATAAACAGGTAAAGAAAAACTAAAAAAACGCATATCATTATGACGTGTAAATAGTGGTAAATTTAGCTTTACTTCTTGCTTTTCCGCAATCAATCCTTGCTCATATAAAATGACTACTTGCCCTGACTTACTTGCTAATTTATTTGCTAACTCACTTGATGAATTGATTGATGTATTTTTTGACTTTTCAACGGGATTAACCTTTATAGATTCGTCAATTATATTTAATTTTTTAGCTAACCGAGCGACATCAGCTTTTATGTATTTATTATCAGGAAAAATCTCGAGGGCTTTTTTATAATCAATATAGGCATCATTTACTTCTCCTGCACTTTCATACAAAAGCGCCGATAAATAAAATGTGAAGGCGTTTTGGAAACCATTTTTAACCGTTCCAATCACCTCTGTCATTGATGGGTAATTAGCATACAAAGAATCACTCTCAATGCCTTTATCTGCCATCTCCTTCTGCGCAATAAACACTTCATTTTCATTATCTATAAGGGCATTTTCTTGAACAAGGTTAGCCTTTCTTACTTCAACTAAAGCCGACTCTAAATGACCTTGATATAAATAATTTAAAGCTTGATAGGAGTGCATCATACTTTGCTCATACGCAGGGACTTGATATTTTATAGCATTATCGTTGCTCACCGCAGCGCTAGCATTACTTAATCCTTTACTGATTTGAATATTTGCTTTGGCATTTTCTTGTTCAATGGTCTGATAAGCTTTAGCTAACAGTAACTGACTATCAGCCCAGTTTTTCTGTAAGAAAGCCAATCGCCCTTTTTCTAGTAAAGATAAATTATAAGCGTTATGTTGTTGGTTTTGTTGAGGTATAAATGCCTGAGCATTAGTAAAATCCCCTTGGCGCTGTGCAACACGCACCTTATTCATTTGCTGGGCATATCCTGAAAAGAAATCTTCAAACCTCATTGAAGAGCAGCTTGATAATATCAATATGCTCAACAAAACAATGAAGCGAAAAGTGTGGTTCATAAAAAGCATTCTCAAAGCGGACTATTTTTTTAAAGACATTCTACTTGGTAAATTATTAACGATAACTGAACAGCAGTTTAACAAATTGATATAACACTGAAAGTAATTGTTTCGGGAGCAGTAAGCAATGAAAAATTTGTAGGGAAATTGTAAGAATGGATACTCAGATCGTTAAAAATAACGACTGACCATAATTTATAATTTTAGTGGCGTTTTCCTAGACAGTTTTTGCGTGTTCCCATTTGCTCAAGTAGCTGCTTACTTTGTTTGGTTAATAGTGGGTTATCCAAAACGATGAGCTCTCGCTCAGCAAGATTAAATTGCTCTAAAATATTTGCACTTACAGGATGATTATCGAAAAGTTGTTCAAAACTGCCATCTTCAAAAGCTACCTTCAAGCCATATTCCAACCTAGAAGCTAAACGTTTATTCTCTTTATTTACAAAGAAGTAAAAGGGAGAATCATAGTATAACAAAAAACGTTTTTCGATCTCTAATTTAGGATGTTGAAGTATTTCACTTCTAGCTTCGTGCAATGCTCGTGGGAAATAATCAAAACGATCTTTTGAGAGCATTTGAAATAAATTCCTATCTTTAGTTGAAGTAGCCAGTTTAAACTTATTAAAGGATAAAACCTTAGAGTCAGGCCAATCTTCACCGAGTCCAGCAACGAGTGACTTTAATTGTTCAGTACTTTCTAATTGATTAAATTTTGACTGTTGACCTTTTTTAATAAGAAAAACTCGACAACCTAGCAAACCTTTAAATAAAGGGAAGCGAACAGGCAGTAAAGCTTGTTCTCTTTGTGCTGATGTCATTGTCCAAAATAAGTTAACAAATTTATTTTCTTGCACTAGCCTGATCAAATGTTCTTGGCTATCACCCGTATCAGTCCCATTAACACTATAGCTACCAAACTTATCTTGAGACTTTTCTAATGCTAAATGAAGGACACTTTTATAATAACTATTGTATGAAAAATAGTTATTACTTGCCCATGGGTAATTAACTACATCTTTACCAAAAGAACTGGTTTGAAATAACATTAAAAAAATAACGAAAGCGTATAGTTTCAAATAACATTCCCTTCTTCGTTAATATTGAGTGGTGTACTTATCTAATATTAGTTTATTTTGGGCTTAAAAAAAGCACTTTTACAAAAGTGCTTTTACAAAAGTGCTTTTATTCATATCAATTAAAGTTAATTATCTTACATTAAATATGATCAACCGCAATAATTTCGTATTCGACTTGACCACCCGGCGTTTTGATTTCAATTTCGCTATCAACTTCTTTACCGATTAAACCACGGGCAATTGGAGAGTTAACTGAGATACGATTATTTTTGATATCAGCTTCATCATCACCAACAATTTGATATTTCACTTCTGCATCAGTATCAATATTTAATAAAGTTACTGTGACTCCAAAAAGCACTTTGCCAGTATTAGGTATTTTTGAAACATCAATCACTTGTGCATTGCCAAGCTTACCTTCTATTTCTTGGATTCGGCCTTCACAGAAACCTTGCTCTTCACGTGCGGCATGATATTCAGCGTTTTCTTTCAAATCGCCATGTTCACGAGCATCAGCAATATCACTGACAATTCTCGGACGTTTAACTGTTTTAAGGTGATTAAGTTCTTCACGAAGGGCATCGGCACCTTGTACTGTCATTGGAAATTTATTCATTACAATCCTTACTTCTTATAAAGATAAAGGCGGTTATACATAAAGTACAACCACCTTTATTAATTTTTATGAAAGCATTTATTACCTTTTTAGAGTTTGGTAATAATGCTTATTTATTTTAATGACACTTCTTATGTAATTCTTGAATAGAAGTTACCGTATTTCTATCATCTGCAGCATGTGCCTGACACGCAGCAAAAGCAGCATTTAACGTTGTAGTATAAGCAACTTTATAACGAAGCGCTCCACCACGCAATACCTTCGAGTCTTCTATCGCTTTACGGCCTTCAGTGGTATTAATAATG
>JAQWHO010000018.1 GCA_029249355.1 Thalassotalea sp. | reverse complement strand
TTGAACATATTGAGCAAGCGAAAGCTGAAGGACAAGGCGTATTAGTCTTGGCAATGCATTATTTAAGCGCAGAAATAATCGGCCGGGGTTTTGGTCATGTTCATCCTTTGGTAATTTTTTATCGTCCTCACAACAATCAGTTAATGGAATTCTTTCAGTTTAGAGGGCGCGGACGCTCAAATAAATATATGTTAGGTAAACGTGATGTAAAAGGATTGATAAAAGCATTACGAGATAAAGAGTCATGCTTATATCTACCCGATCAAGACTATGGTAGAAACAGAAGTTTATTCGTGCCACTTTTTGCGGTTAAAGATGC
Organism: Thalassotalea sp.; assembly: GCA_029249355.1. Classification (GTDB taxonomy): domain Bacteria; phylum Pseudomonadota; class Gammaproteobacteria; order Enterobacterales; family Alteromonadaceae; genus Thalassotalea_H. Next base: position 2,247 of record JAQWHO010000018.1, on the reverse strand, counting down.
GGCAACAACAACAGGTACATTAATATTTGCGCGTCAAAAAGAAACGCGTACCATGATGATGATCCCAAAAAGAAATGATGACGGTAGCGGCTACACAATTGAAATTACGCCAGCTTTAGAAAATTTCCCTACGGATAATGACGAATCAGATGTGATCAGAATAAATCAAGAAGTTGAAAAAGCAATATTACGTAAACCGGAGCAATATATGTGGTTACATCGTCGCTTTAAAACGCGACCAAACATTGAAGATCCGTCTCTTTATAAGTAATTGTATAACCCACAAATTTTCAGTATGGTATACAATAATATTATGTTTATCTATTTATCAGAAGTTTAGCCTATGCTTTTTTGGATAAAGAATGCGGTTTTTTTACTCATACTCGTCGTACTCGCCTATTTTTTGATTGCGAACGAAGAGGCGTTGTTTTCAGAAACAGCTGAAGTACCTGTTGAAGTGACAGAACAACCGGCAAGTACAAAAGTTAAACCGGCAGTTAATAAAAAGAAAGCAAATTCTGCGGCTGAAGGGTTATCTCGCTTTTATGCGAATTTGCATGGCACTGATGATGACGGACCTCGTATTCGTAATAATATTGTTTATCTTCCTGAGCCCAAAGGTGATTTAGTTGAAATATTAGAAGCAAGACGTTTAGTCACTAGACCTTTACTAAGAACCTGGAGAGGCAGTGTTGACAATAGACCTTTTAGAAAAGGGCAAACATTATATCAAAAACTGGTTGAATATGCAGAAGCAGATGGCCTAGAAGTTATTTGGTGGCTCGATAGAGATTTTATCGTTAAAGACCCTTTTAGAATTAACAAAGATATAGTTCATACTGCATATTGGGTAGGTAAAGCTATAGGTGGACACTTTCAAGATGGCTTATCGTCATATTTTTGTAATCAACAACGTACATTAGTGTTGGTTGAGAAAGAAATACCTTACCTCGATGAAGAATGTTTATTGCTACCTCAAAAAAGCCGCAAGCGTTAACGACGTATCAAATTTAATAAATAACCTGAGCTCGGCTTAATAAATGTTTCTCTAGCAGCTATTTTTCCTTACTTCTGCGTTAAATTTTCTTGCAATAGGCTAGCTATTGACGCGAAATTTCCCTTAAATTAAGAAAAACTATCAAGCTAGAGATATAATGAAATAGTTTTTACCTATATTTCAACTCGTTAAATATCTCTTACATCGAGTTCAGATTAAATAGCAATAATTTTCCAGCAAAGCGCATTCTTTTACATAAGGATTTCTAGTGAAGAAATTTTTCAACAATTTTAGTTGTTTCTTTAGCAAACGAAAGAAAAAACTGACTTTTCATTATTGCAGATTCTTTTTGTAAACTTGTTTTATGGCCAAAATCTCGAAGTTGGCAATAATGGTCAATCAATAAATCTTTTTGTTTTTCAGTTAAAATATCGAATTTTGCAAGGGTCTCAAATATTCTAATATTGTCAGAGTAATAACAAACATCATGATACTTAGCACTATAATTGAGTACTAAATATTGCGTTAAAAATTCAATATCAACTAATCCTCCTCGGCCTTGTTTAATATCACAAAGTTCATCGGTAGATTTATCAAGATGACCACGCATTTTATCGCGCATACCAATCACCTCTTGCTTCAATATTTTTTCATCTCGCGATCGCATTAATACTTGGCGTCGAATTTCGTTGTATTGCTCTATAATTTGTTTATTACCATAAACAGCTCTCGCACGAACTAAGGCTTGATGCTCCCATGTCCATGCTTCTTCATTTTGATACTGATGGAAAGTGTCAATGTTGACTACCAATACACCTGAATTTCCAGACGGGCGCAAACGCATATCTAACTCATATAACACGCCATTATTCATCCGCGTGTTAAAAATATGCATGATACGTTGTGCCAATTTTGCATAAAATTGGCTAGCCATTACTGGCTTTTGTCCATTAGTTAAATCATCCGTTTTACAATTATGGATAAAAACCAAATCAAGATCTGATGAATAACCCAGCTCGAATCCGCCCATTTTTCCATAACCGATAACGGCAAAGCTCTTATCATCCGTTTCTGCTAAGCTATTCGGAATACCAAAACGTTCACTCACTTGTTGCCATGCCATATTGACAACTTCACCAATTATCGCCTCTGCCAATGCCGTTAAGTGATCACTCACTTTAGTAATAGGCAGAACACCGGCAATATCTGCAGCGGCAATACGTAATTGTTGTGCTTGTTTAAATTGTCTA
>JAQWHO010000017.1 GCA_029249355.1 Thalassotalea sp. | reverse complement strand
TATTTCTTTTTCAGATAGTTGCAAAGGCTCATTAATGTAAGTTTGAGCAATAGGCGTTAAATCATAAATACCGCTCACCGCGCAAATCCCTTTCACAATATTTTGATCTGTTTCGACATATTTTGACCAATCCGTTAACGCCATCATCATCGCTAAATGACCACCAGCAGAACTACCAGAAAGGTAAATTTCATTTTTATCGTAACCGTATTTTTCAGCATTTTGATAAAGAAATATAAGCGCTTGACGGTTCTGCTCAACAATTTCAGTCAGCGATGCATTTGGAGCAAGTGAATAGTTAATTACCGCAAAATGATAGCCTGACTTTTGAAAATTGGTTGCTGCAAAACAAGACTCATCTTTAGATAATTCCTGCCAATAACCACCATGAATATACACCTGTAATTTCCCTTTTTTTTGAATAGTTTCAAAAGGAAGAAATATATCTAAAACTTCATCGGCGTAACTGCCATATTGAATATCTGCGACTAACTTATTTTGTTCAATTGCAGTGTTTTTTGCTGTGGCGCTAAGCGTTATATATTGGTCAATATAGATGCCAATATCATCAATACAACTACTGGGTGAATATTCTTTTTCAAGGGTTTTGACATCCAAATTTCGATACATAAATATGCTGCTTATTAATGGATTGTTTCACTCATTATTACAGCCCACTATAGATAAGTTTCCATAAAATAAAAAATGACTTTTCTTTCATCTACCTATTCATTTATCTGATAAATCATTCATTCCATCTTAGAAATACAAAATATACGATATATTTTCTGACGTAAAAGTTCACTTATGATATAAAACGTTATTAACAAATTTGTCACATTCTAAGTAACGATAAAATAACAAACAACAAGATCTCTTAAAAAGGTTCAATTAATCATGAAAATAGCAAAATCACGCCTTAACAAGGCGTTGGCATTAGCTATTGCTACTTCGGCAATAGGCTTAACGGCTTGTGAAAAAAATAATTCCCAAATATCAGGCTCTCAACCCGTTGTTGAGCAAACTGCGGTAGCAAAAATGACTCGCCAAAACAGCGAATCGCTATTTGAAGACTACGCAAAAATGCGTGCTCAGCAAGTCAGTAATGTAACTTATAATCTGCAAGTTACCCTAGATAACAAAACCGAAAGTTTTGCCGGTATTACTGATTTGAATTTTGACTTGGCGGCGAATAATCAAAATGATTTAACCATTGATTTTGATTCAGGCACAGTAAATTCAGTAAAAGTGAATGGCAAAGCGGTTTCTTTTACTTATGAAAAGTGGTTTATCACGGTGCCAGCTAGTGAGTTAGCCGAAGGTAAAAATACAGTAACCGTTGATTATCAACGTCCTTATGCGACAGATGGCTCTGGATTACATCGTTTTGTAGACCCTGAAAATGGTGAAGTCTATTTATACACAGACTTTGAACCGTATGATGCAAACCGTTTATTTCCTCATTTCGACCAACCTGATTTAAAAGCTAAATATACCATGCAAGTGACTGCGCCAAGTCATTGGAAAGTGATTACTTCAGTACGCGAAACGGCTGTTGAACAACAAGGTGAAAATAGTGTTTGGGATTTCCCAGAATCAGCAAAATTTTCTTCTTATATTTTCTCTCTTCACGCGGGCAACTATGCTGTTTGGGAAGATACATTTGAAGATATTCCTCTGCGATTATTTGCTCGTCAAAGTTTGGCAGAATATGTAAAAACTGAAGAATGGTTTGAACCAACCAAACAAAGCTTTAAATTTTTCAATGACTACTTTGAAGTGCGCTACCCGTTTGTGAAATACGACCAAATTGTCGCGCCTGACTTTAATGCTGGCGCAATGGAAAACGTTGCTGCTGTAACCTTTAACGAAGGCTATATTGCTCGAGGTGAAAAGTCGACACTTGCAAAAATGAGCTTAGCGAATGTTATTGCTCACGAAATGGCACATATGTGGTTTGGTGACTTAGTGACAATGCGTTGGTGGAATGGTTTATGGTTAAACGAAAGTTTCGCCACTTATATGGCTAACTTAGCGATTAATGAAGCCAGTGACTTTGATAACGCGTGGGATGTTTTCTATTCCGGCACTAAACAATGGGCATATCGTAGTGATGACTCAGTCAATACTCACGCGATTGAGTTGCCAGTTCCTTCAACAGGTGACGCGTTAACAAACTTTGATGGCATTACTTATGGTAAAGGTGCATCGGTACTGAAACAGTTGCCTTACTACCTAGGAGAAGAAAACTTCCGGGTTGGTGTCAGTAATTATCTGAAAAAATTCTCATATAAAAACACTGAATTAGACGACTTTATCGGCGAACTTGGTAAAGCTGCGGGTAAAGATATGACGCAGTGGACACAAGACTGGTTATACAATGCTGGCTTAAATACTATTAAAGTGAATTATCAATGTAGCGATAATAAAATTAGCCAATTGAACATTGAACAAACGGCGCCTGCTGATTATCCAACGTTACGTGAACAACGTGTACAAGTTGGCTTATATAATTATGCTGATAATAAAATGAGTTTAACGACAGCTATTCCCGTAACTTATAAAGGTGCTAACACTGAAGTTACAGCAGCAATTGGACAAGCATGTCCTGATCTTGTTTATCCTAACGAAGCTGACTGGGGCTTTGTAAAAGTTGATTTAGATGATAAATCGCTTGCGTCAGTTGAAAAACACATCAATGCAGTAGAAAGCACAACGATGCGTTTAATGTTATGGCAAAGTTTATCAGACAGCGTGCGTGACGCCAATTTAGCAGCGGATAAATTTGTTCACTTTGCTATTGCCAATATCGAAGGTGAGACTGACTACAACGTAGTTCGAAAAATAGCAGGAAGCTTAACAACTGCATTGCGTTATTTAACGACGGCAACGCGTTTAGAGCAGAAAGATTACTCTGATTTATATCGCGATGTTGAAAACTTGTATTTACGTTTATTAGAAAAAGCTGAAGCAGGTTCTGATTTGCAAAAAATGTGGTACAGCCGTTACGTTTCAATGAGTAAGTCTGATAATCATTTAAAGAACTTGTTAGATGTATTACAAGGCGAAAAATCGTATGACGGTTTAACCATCGATCAAGATAAACGTTGGAATATTCTTGCGCAATTGAATCGTTATCAACACGGAAACTATGCAGCATTACTTGAAGCAGAAAAAGTGAAAGACAATTCAGACAGTGGCATTAAAAGTGCGATATATGCTGAGGTACTTCGCCCTGAAGAACAAGTAAAAGCTAAATGGTTTGATGTGGTAGTTAATAACCCTGAAAACTTAAAGCTTTCGACATTACGTTACATCATGTGGGGTTTATTCCCATCTGATCAAGGTAAGCTTGAAGCACCTTATAAAGCAAAAATTCTAGCGCATATTCCTAAGTTAAACGAAGGTAGCGATTTAGAATTGTTAAGCGCGTTTACTGGTTCAATGCTACCGAGAGAATGTACGGCTGAAAGTGAGACTGAATTGGCAAAACTTGTTGTTGAATATAAAGACATGAAACCACAAGCGTTAAAGTCAGTTAAAGCACAACACCAAAATGTTGAACGATGTGTGAAAGCATTAAAATTACTTAAGTAATTTTCGGTTAACCTTATGAACAAAAGCACTTCCATCGAAGTGCTTTTTTATGTTTGCAAAATACATATTCCTGATTGTTTTTTTATTTTGATATTCAAATTAATTAGTAACAATTAATTTTAACTGCATTACTTCGAATGTTAGACTGATTTTATCATCATGAATTTAATAGGAAAGTAATGAAAGTTTTTTTAGTGATTGTAATTGCATTAGCGATTTTTCTTTTTATAAGAAGTAATAATAACAAAGCCTTAGCAGAAGAAAACATCAAAATTGGAGAACAGTTTTTAGCAACCAATAAAACTGTTGAAGGGGTTATTGAAACTGAATCTGGCTTGCAGTATCAAATAATGAAATCAGGAGAGGGTTCTGAAAACCCGAGTCCTACTTCAAAAGTAAGTGTTCACTATCATGGTACATTATTAGATGGGACTATGTTCGATAGTTCAGTTGTTAGAGGGAAACCGCTTAGCTTTGGCTTAAATCAAGTGATTAAAGGGTGGACTGAAGGCGTTCAGTTAATGGTTGAAGGCGATAAGTTTAAGTTTTTTATTCCTGCTACTCTTGGTTACGGCAATAGTGCTTCTGGTAAAATATTACCGGGTTCATTGCTTATTTTTGAAGTGGAATTATTAGCGATTCAATAATTCAATTCATTCGCATTGCATTGTGACAGCATAGATTAAATATTTATTTATCGGCATAATGGCGTTGAATAAACGCCATATATTCTTGTTCATCTACTATCTTCAATCCGCCTTTTTCAAAGTCTTCACATTCTTTTTCGGTAGGGAAAGTAAAATATGTTTGACTACTATCTTGTGTCTGAGAACTAAGTTTCTCGCCATTTTCAAGCATGTCAATTGCGGTCAAAACATCTAAAGCACCTTGTTTATAAAGTTCAAGCACATGAGTTAGATAAGAGCGCTCTTCCATTACCTTTAACTTTGATATTTTAATGATTTTCCCTGTATCAATAGAGCCGTCATCAATAGTATGTAAGGTAGTGCCTATTTCAATGTCTTTGTTTTTCAGTGCCCAAAACGTTGCCATTACCCCTTTATATTTTGGCAATATACCTGAATGAAGATTAATAACGCCTTTTTTCGGAATGTTAATGACCTGCTCTTTTAAAATGCCGCCGTAACGAATAGAAACGATAAGGTCGGGCGCAAGCTGATTTAAATCTTTAATCGTTTCTGGCGAGTTAATTTGGTTAACTTCTCGTATTTCTGAACTTAAAAAAGGGGAAAAATTCTCAAACGCTTTGTAGGCGTTTTCATTTTTAGTGTTTTGTATGAGCGGACTAAGTAATTGGTTAAATAATGTTTGTTCGAAAAATTTTAAGTTTACTAATTGCTTTGGAGGATTATTTTCTTTGCCAACGCGAGCCGACAGCCAAAGATAAGACTCATGATGTTCTGATACCTTTTGCAAAATATTATTCAATGCAAAATTGCTCGCGAGATCTTTATTAGCAAGGAATAAAATTTTCATTGTTATTCTGCTAGTAAGTTTAAGATTTCTTGCTGATATATCTTTTTCTTTTCTTCAGTAAAACCGACATGAGTACTGACGATTTTTCCTGCTTTATTGATGATGAAGCTACTCGGCATGCCTTTTAATTTAAATGCTCTAGCCACTTTGCCTTTAGGATCATAAAAAACAGGAAATTGTGCCGGAACTTCTTGTAAAAACTGCTCGGCTAAAGCGGTTTCGGCGTCTAAGTTTACACTTAATACGGTAAAGTTTTGCTCCGCGTATTTGGCTTGCATCTCATTCATCCATGGGAATGATTTTCGACAAGGTACACACCAAGATGCCCAAAAATCAACGTAAATTACTTTACCTTTATAACTCGCTACTTTTTCTTCAAAGTCGCTTAAAGTATCGGCGAGACTAATAGGGCTTGTTAATAGTACGAACAAAGTGAGTATGATGATGTTATATTTTTTCATTTTTTTAGTAACCTTATAAAACGCTAAGGTTATGTTTACACAGTTGTTGTTTTTAACAAAACATTTATTTCAATGCGATTAAATTTTCACTATATAGACCAATACAGCTTTACCGACTACATTTAGTCAAAGCTGTTCAAACGAATAATCATAAATAAGGCATAGTTTCTATCTGTTGTAACAAGATATTAATTAACCGTTGTTTATCGTGTAAATTAGTTGTTAAATCGTTTTACTGTACTCTCATCATCAGCAAGTGTTACTGTATTAAAATGCTGATTAATCAACCAATAAACAAGTGACTACTATGGATAAATCTATAATTATAAATGGTGAAAAATACGCTATCGATGTTGACAACGATATGCCGTTATTGTGGTTTTTGCGTGATCGACTAGAAAAAACCGGTACTAAGTTTGGTTGTGGTATGGGGGTATGTGGAGCATGCACTATCCATGTTGATGGTGTTGCCACTCGAGCCTGCATTACTCCTGTTGGTATGCTTGCTGGAAAGTCGATAACCACTATCGAAGGTTTATCTGAAAATGGTGATCATCCACTGCAAAAAGCATGGCTCAATAATAATGTTCCGCAATGTGGTTATTGTCAGGCCGGACAAATAATGAATGCGGCTGGTTTTTTAGCGACAAACCCAACACCTACCTCTGATGAAATAGATGGTGCGATGCAAGGCAATATATGTCGTTGTGGTACTTATCAACGTATTAAAAAAGCGATTGGTGAAGCAGCGTTTGAATTAGCCAAGGAGGTTTCGTAATGAGTATTCTTGAAAAGTTAGCAAATGGCGGGCATGAAACCAATAAAATTGAAAACGTTAGCCGTCGTAATTTTATTAAAGCCTCAGGTGTTGCTACAACCGGGTTAGTGTTAGGAATTGCGATTCCTGCTAAAGCCATGGCATTTGGTAATTCAGCCGATGAAGCTGCTTTTAATCCCAACGCGTTTATTCACTTGCAAGATAATGGTGATTTACTTTTATATTGTGGCCGTTGTGAAATGGGACAAGGCATTAGTACCGCCTTACCTGCAGCAGTAGCGGATGAAATGGAAGCTGATTGGTCGCGTGTTACTGTTAAACAAGCCGATGGCGATGAAAAATATGGCCCACAAGGTACCGGCGGTTCTGCTAGTATTCGAGTGATGTATGAACCCATGCGTGAAGCAGGTGCAGCGGCTAAAATAATGTTAGTAGCCGCAGCCGCTAAAGTATGGAAAGTGTCAGTTGATGATTGTGAAGCAAAAAATCACTTTGTTTATAATAAGTCATCCGGTAAAAAATTATCTTATGGGCAATTAGCAAGCCTTGCTGCGACACAACCAGTGCCAGAGAAACCTGCGCTGAAAGCAAAATCTGAATACAAGTATATTGGTAAGGCTTTACCCCGTCATGATCAAGGGCAAGTCGTTGTAGGAGAAAGAATTTACGGTGTTGATACTAAAATGCCAGGTCTTAAATATGCGGCGATCACCCATTGTCCTGTTTTAGGTGGTAAGTTGAAATCTATTGATAAAACTGAAGCATTGGCAGTGAAAGGCGTGATAGATGTCATTACGATTGATCGTTTAGCTGTCCCTTTTGGCTCTATTGGTGGTGTTGCGGTTGTAGCTGATAACAATTGGACCGCACAACAAGCTTTATCTAAATTAAAAATTGAATGGGATTTAGGCGAAAATGCCAGTTATGACACTGTTGCTTATTAACAGCAACTGGTGAAAAATGTAGAAAACCCTGCAGAGTTAGCGACTGAACGAGGTGATCTAGATTCAGCATCCGCTACAGCAGCTCAAACCTTGAAAGCAACATATACCGGTGGACACTTATCTCATTCTCCAATGGAACCCAATGCAAGTGTCGTTTTTGTTGAAAAAGATAAATGTGAAGTATGGGCGGCTACGCAATCTCCTGCTGATATTCAAAAAGTCTTAGGTGGCTATTTAAAACGTGATCCTAAAGATATTATTGTTCATGTCACCATGGCTGGTGGGGCATTTGGGCGTAAAT
>JAQWHO010000016.1 GCA_029249355.1 Thalassotalea sp. | reverse complement strand
CTAACTCGGCGTAATAATCGATTAGCAATTCTTGGAGTACCACGTGAACGCTTGGCGACTTCAAAAGCTCCTTGTCCGTCCATATTTAAATTTAGAAAATGGGCAGAACGTTTAACAATTTCAGTTAAGTCTTTAGTGTTATAAAATTCTAGTCGCTGAACAATACCAAAACGATCGCGCAATGGGGAAGTTAATGCACCCGCTCGTGTTGTTGCGCCAATAAGTGTAAATGCCGGCAAGTCGATCTTTATCGAACGAGCCGCTGGACCTTCGCCGATCATAATATCTAATTGATAATCTTCCATTGCGGGATATAAAACTTCTTCAACAACAGGGCTTAATCTGTGAATTTCATCGATAAACAGTACGTCATTTTCTTCTAAATTCGTTAAAAGTGCCGCTAAGTCACCCGCTTTTTCTAAAACAGGACCTGAAGTTGTACGAATATTAACGCCCATTTCATTGGCCACAATATTCGCTAATGTCGTTTTACCTAAACCTGGAGGGCCAAATATGAGTAAATGATCGAGTGGTTCGCCACGCTTTATTGCTGCTTCAATGAATATTTCCATTTGGGCTTTAACATGATCTTGCCCGGTATAGTCAGCTAATAATTTAGGACGAATAGCGCGATCAACACCCTCATCTTCTAGAGTCGCAACAGGTTGTATTAGTCGATCAGCTTCTATCATTTATTTTCTCTGTAATGTTTTTTCATATAACCACCTGAAAAATAACTGCTTTATTATTACTTATGATACTTTATCAATAATTACAATATACTTATTTATAGCATTGCTTTTAAGGCGTCTCTGATCAAATCTTCACTTGTCATATCAGCATTAAATATCGATTTTATCGCTTTATCTGCTTGTTGTTGACTATAACCTAGTGAAACTAAAGCATTCGTTGCATCACCTTTGGCATTATTCACATAACTATCAGACTGTTGAACGTTTAACGAGAAGCCATCTACAGAAGTTGAATCGCCGGCCAATTGCCAATCTTTAAGGCGATCACGCATTTCGATTAATAGCCTTTCTGCCGTTTTCTTGCCGACTCCAGGGATTTTTACAATAGTAGTTAAATCGTCATGATTGACAGAGCTAACAAACTGATCTGCCGACATACTTGAAAGAATAGCCAAGCCTAATTTTGGCCCTACACCGTTGACTTTGATCACCAAACGAAACAGTTTACGCTCAACTTTATTAGCAAAGCCATATAAAAGTTGAGCATCTTCTCTAACAACAAAATGCGTATATATAATAGCTTCTTGATTTAATTCTGGTAATGCATAAATACTGGTCATAGGCATAGTCACTTCGTAACCAATACCATTGCATTCAATCAACACTTCTGGAGCAGTTTTCTCAATTAAAATACCACGTAAACGACCTATCACAACTTAAAAACCTTGAAACAATATATTTTACGAAACAATAACACTATATATTTATACAGTAAAGTAACAGTTTAGGTAATAGGAGTTAGTAAATAATATTTATTGCCATTGTAAGCAAAATTATCTCAAACGCCCTCTTACCACTTTACTCACTTTCCCTGCCATTTTATCTAATGAATCATGACTATGTGCATGACAGAGCGCAACAGCTAATGCATCGGCAGCATCAGCTTGAGGTGTGCCTGGTAATTTTAAAATAGATTTAACCATATGCTGAACTTGTGTTTTATCAGCAGCTCCTGTGCCAACAACAGACTGTTTAATTTGTCTGGCGGAATATTCTGCTATAGGCAAACCATTATTTGTTGCCGCGACAATTGCTGCGCCTCTTGCTTGACCAAGCTTTAATGCGCCACCAGGGTTTACTCCCATGAAAACTTGCTCGATAGCAAAAAGTTCAGGTTTAAATTGAATGATCAATTCAGAAACGCCTGCAAAAATAGTTTGTAAACGTTGGCTAAAATCGTCTTCTTCATCTTTTGTAGCTGAAAAAGCTTTGATGCAACCACTGCCAAGATAGGTTAATTGGCGACCATTTTTTTTAATAACGCCATATCCTGTGATTCTTGAGCCAGGATCAATTCCTAAAATTATGGTCAAATATCTATTCCTTAACCGTCAATTATTACAAAACCGACATTTATATTGACTACATTTATATCAAGTAGACAAAGTTACTGCCAATAAAAAAGCAGTAAATATCAACATATTCACTGCTTTTTTAATAGGGATAACGTTTGAGCTAAAAGTTATTCCGAATCAGTCTTTTTCTCTTCTTTCAGTAAACGTGCGATCCCTAACTCTTTTAATTGTTCAGGATTAGCATTGCCTGGCGAATTCGTTAATGGACAGGCA
>JAQWHO010000015.1 GCA_029249355.1 Thalassotalea sp. | reverse complement strand
CTAACTCTGCTACTAACAACCATGGGATCATACCACTGTCGCAATAAGCAAAGTCTTTAAAGTAGTGGTGAGCACTCATTTCTCCACCATAAACCGCATCTTCTTTTCGCATACGCTCTTTAATAAAAGCATGACCCGTTTTACTTTGAATCGCTTGACCATTATTTTTTTCAACAAGATCAACGGTATTCCATGTTAGGCGAGGATCATGGATTACCTTGGCATTCTCATGTTTCTGTAAAAAAGCTTCGGCTAATAACCCTACTATATAATAGCCTTCGATGAATTGGCCTTTTTCATCAAAAAGAAAACAACGATCAAAGTCTCCATCCCACGCAATACCAAAATCTGCATTATTGTCGCTCACCGCATCAATAGTTGATTGTCTATTTTCGGGTAATAATGGGTTAGGTATTCCATTTGGAAATGTTGGATCAGGGTTATGATTAACCTTAATAAATTCAATCGGCACATTTAATTGTTGAAATTTATCTTCCAATGCATCTATCACATGGCCAGCGGCACCATTACCGGAATTCACCACTAATTTTAATGGGATAAAATCATCAAGTGAGACATAAGTCATTAAATGTTCAACAAATTCATCGAGTATATTTTGGTTTGTTAACGTGCCTCTTTGCTCTGTTATAACATCTGGAAATTGATTTATTTCAGCTAAGCGTTTAATTTCATTTAAACCAGTATCACCACTGATCGGCTTAGCATTTTCTTTCACTAACTTCATGCCGTTATAATCAATAGGATTATGTGAAGCAGTGACTTCTACAGCACCATCAATGGGTAAATGAAAAGCAGAAAAATAAACTTCTTCCGTACCTGTCATACCCAAATCTATTACGTCAACCCCTGAGTCTAATAAACCATTCGCTAAGGCTAGTTTTAATGATTCACTGGTTGCTCTTGCATCACCACCCACTGCAATGGTTTTCGGTTGTAAATATTCGCCATAGGCACGACCGATACGATAGGCAATATCTTCATTTAGTTCTGTACCTAGTTGACCACGAATGTCATAGGCTTTAAAGCAAGTTAATTTATTCATTAGTTTTTATCTTATGATGTGGTATTTTGGATTTATTGTTTGTTTTTATACATGGAGATGAGTATTTCAGCCTCTGCATGCGGCAATTCACATTCACGTACAAGCTCGTCTACATCAGCACCTAATTTCACCATTTTCTGTGCTCGACTATAAAGTTTATCTTCAGGCTGTTGTTGCTGAATTTGAGCAATATTTTCATTAGATTGGGTAAGTTTATCTTGAAGGACTTTTATACGGTGTTCTAGCTGCTGGCTGATTTGTTTATGTTCTAACTGCCAAGTTTTAAGGGCTTTATCTTTACTTGTTAGATCAGATTGCTGTTGTTGACTCGTTATTTTCAACTCATTAATAATAAACTCATAGCTTTCGATTTGAGTCTCTAACGCGTTGAAGCGAGCATTAGCTTTTTTATGATTTAATAAAATGAGTATGAATAAAATAAAAATTATTGCTATAAAAACAATACTATAGGTCATTGTGATATCCATAGAAGCAACTTCTTTAAAACATACTCATTTCGAAGGCTCTTATAAACGTAAGAGCCTAAAACTTAGAATTGTTTCAATTCATCCCATTCATCGTCAGATAACAATTTATTCAAATCAACTAGGATAAGTAGTTCACCTTCTCTGTTTGACACGCCTTGAATAAATTTAGCACTTTCATCATTACCAACATTTGGCGCAATATCTATTTCAGATGCTCTTAAATAAACAACTTCAGCAACACTGTCTACCAAAATGCCAATCACTTGCTTTTCAGACTCGATGATAACGATACGAGTATTGTCGGTTACATCTGAAGACTCTAAGCCAAAGCGAGAACGAGTATCAATAACGGTGACAACATTACCACGTAAATTAATGATCCCTAATACATACAATGGTGCACCTGGAACAGGCGCAATTTCGGTATATCGCAGCACTTCTTGCACTTGCATTACGTTAATACCGTACGTTTCACTATCTAATTTAAATGTGACCCATTGAAGTACTTCATCGTTGGTATCAACATTATCATTTGCACTGCGTCTTTCATCAGACATACCGCTTGCCTCTTAAAGTTATTCACTTTTATACTAGATTATTATTAATATAGTCTATCGTTCAACTTTTTAATATTA
>JAQWHO010000014.1 GCA_029249355.1 Thalassotalea sp. | reverse complement strand
TGCGGTGATTAATAATATTATTGATCAATATCACAAGCATCTGCATTTTTTACACTTACTCCGGTAAATTTGAAGAGCGTTAGCTTATTGAAATGGCTGATGCCTTTAAATCATATCTTTAATATATAATGAGAAAATAGCCATCCTTGGCATTAAGTTAGCGAACTTCCCTATTTAACATTTCTTAGTGTGGATAGGCTTCCTCATAAATAGAATTAAAGGAAAATTGGTTATCAATATTCACATTCATTTGAAGCTTTCTGGCAATATCGCTAGATGAAATAACCCCCCGTATATGGTGGTTTCTGCTGTCTAATACTAAACAGTGTCTTAATTTATTATTTTCTAACGTAGATAGAATATCTCCAACTGTCATCGTTAATAGATAATTAAATTCAAATGCTTGCAATTGATACTTGGGGATCATTAAATCTTTTACTAAGATATCCTCTCTGTCGATACCTTTTGATAAATTAGCTACTATATTTTGTTCCGATATTTCGTTGGTCGTAATTATTCCTAAAAAGTCTTCAGAACTTGAAATTACCACTTTCATTCTAACATGTGCTTTTTGCATTAATTGTAATGCTTGTGAGGCAATAGTTTCTCCTTCGATAACGAGTGCCTTTTGATATTTAAAATCAGTAAACACTGAAATCGCGGGTGATGATAAGCTTACTTCTTCAAATTTTTCTGGTGAAACAATATTGTCAATTGCGGACAAATTGATTAATTTCATTTTTTTCATGTTAACCTCATTTCTTTAATACGCAGTACAATCTATTGAAAAATAGATTAATTTATTAGGTACTAAAGAGAATAAGGTGGAGCACGAGTATAAATTGATGCTAAGTAAGCGCGAAAGACAAAGGGAGACAGGTAGGTAGGTTTAAAGTATTTTTTACTTTGTTTTAGCTCAGCATGCCAAGAGTTTTCAGGTACGTTTGCGTCACCGGAGTCATAGTCTTCATTGTCGTTGACTTCTGCTAGGTTAGTGTAACTATTTTCGGAGTCTGAGGGTACAGTACGATCTATCGTAGAGCTATTGATTTCACTCAGTGAAATAATAGTTATCAATATTAAGAATACTTTTACAAACCTAAAAATCATAGATAACAATAAAACAATTCACAACCGTACTTTATATATAAGGCCAACTTTCAGTATTCAAAGGTTTAACCATTAATTAAAAAGTGTACACCTATACTTGCCATGTAACCAAGTGCTATCACCCAAGACCACTTTAGATGACCTAAAAATGAGTACACGCCCTTAGTTTGTCCCATTAATGCGACACCCGAAGCCGAACCTATAGCCAATAAACTTCCACCGACTCCAGCAGTCATTGTAACTAACAGCCATTGCTGTAAGTCCATGGTAGGATTCATGCTCAATACGGCAAAAACAACAGGTATATTATCGACAATTGCTGATAGAACACCTACAGCAATATTGGCATATGTAGGACTCCAATGACTATATAAGGCTTCTGATACAAAGCTTAAATAGCCCATAAAGCCTAATCCGCCAACACACATTACAACGCCATAAAAGAATAGTAATGTGTCCCATTCTGCCCGTGCGACTTTGTCGAATACATCAAAAGGAACAATGTTTCCGAGCATTTTTATCGCTTTTTTATCATTGTTAGCTTGAGCTTTAGTACGCTTTTTATCAAGCGAACGGGGCAAACTAACTTTTAAATAAAATCCAAAAAACTTTAAATAACCTAAACCCATCATCATCCCCAATACTGGCGGCATATTGACAAGGCTATGGCACAAAACAGCTGTTGCTATTGTTAATATAAATAGCGTTACTATTCTTTTCGCACCTCGTTTGAGCTGAAATGTATCATCATGAATAACTTTTGATTTTTCGTTTGAGATAAAAAAGCTCATAATAATAGCTGGTACTAAAAAGTTGACTAAAGACGGAAGAAATAACACGATAAATTGTTCAAATTTTACTAACCCGGCTTGCCAAATCATTAATGTAGTTATGTCACCAAATGGACTAAAAACACCTCCGGCATTAGCGGCAACAACAATATTTATACAAGCGATATTGATGAATTTTTTATCTTTCTCCGCGACTTTTAAGACAATAGCACACATTAGCATTGCAGTAGTGAGGTTGTTAGCAAAAGAAGAAATGCCAAATGCTAAAATACCGGTGAACCAGAATAAAGTTCTTAGGCTTAACCCTTTAGAAACTATCCAGATTCGTAACCTTTCAAATACTCCTCGCTCTTCCATAGCATTAATATAAGTCATCGCAACGAGTAAAAATAAAAGCAATTGCGAAAACTCTAAAAGGTTATGGTTAAAGGCATGCTCAGCTTCTACAGGTATACCTTGCTGCGTATAAATCCAACCGATGATTAGCCAAATGATACCAGCGGCTACAAGTACTGGTTTTGATTTCCTTAAATGAATTAGGTCTTCACCTATGACTAATAAATAGGCAATAGCGAACAAACTGAGGGCAGTGAAACCAAATATAGAACTTGTAAGGTCAATACTACCGGGTTCTGAAGCAAATACGGAAAATGAACAAAATAAACATATGAGGCAAAATAAAAGTGATTTAAACATTAGACAGGATCTCAAAATACCCCATAGTGTTAGTATTAATATGTTCTATAGGATGAAATTTAGCGGTTAGGTTTTAGCATTAATGATATGTTTACTATTATATTAATAACGAGCTATTAAATCATGCAATTTTAATTTTTTGATAAGTGTTTCTTTTTTTAAGTTATTTCAATTTTATCTAATAATATTAGGGCTATTTTGACTTTCAAGGTAAAAATAAACGCCAGAGCTTGATTTTATTCAACTTTTGTCTCCACTTTGAGAAAATGTCTGCAGAGCACGATTTGTTAAATAAAAATGCCTACCATTAAATATATTAATTTTTCTGGTCGGTTTGTATGAAATATGAGCGCTTTGGTAATTCCTTCTTTACGCTTTTACAGGTGATTCATAAAATTAAACCATGAATTTAGCGTGAAAATACTATTTTTCTTGATTTAGATTAAGTAAATTAATGCGATATTAATAATAACAAAGATGATATTCGATGGCAGGTTCAAGAGGCGAGTTTAGTTCTCGTATTGGTTTTATTATGGCGGCAGCAGGTTCTGCTGTTGGATTAGGAAATATTTGGGGATTTCCAACACAAACGGCAAGTAACGGTGGTGCTGCGTTTGTTCTTGTATATTTAGTGTTAGCGTTTTGCTTAGCTTATCCTGCTTTTATGGCTGAGTTATTAATTGGCCGTTATGGTCAAGCTAATGCCGTGACGTCTTTACAAAAAATGTCTCGAACCGTTTTTCACAAACGTTTTGCATTTTTAGTGGGTTTTGGTGGTGTCATTTGTGCGGCTTTAATTCTCAGTTTTTACGGTATTTTAGCCGGTTGGATGATTTCTTATGCGGTTGAACCCGTCGCTCAAATGATTGGAAGTGGTGAAACAGCTAGCTGGGTAATTGCACAGTCGCTACCTCGTAATGTTTTATTTACCGCAATCTTTATGTTTTTAACGGTATTTGTTATTCGTCGCGGTGTTGAAGACGGGATTGAGAAATGGTCTAAACGTTTAATGCCGTTATTGATCACGTTATTAGTGCTGTTAATTGGCTATGTTTTTACTTTGGATGGCGCATCTGAAGGTTTAGAGGCTTATTTAAATCCTGATATTTCTCGTGTTTTAGAACCCGATTTATTAATTAGTGCTTTAGGGCAAGCGTTCTTTTCATTGTCATTAGGCACAAGTGTTATGGTGATTTACGGTTCTTATATTTCTAAGAAAGAAAATCTTGTAACGCTTGGCGCACAAGTTACGCTCATTGATGTTTCTATTGCTTTCCTTGCCGGTTTATTAATTATCCCAGCAATGTATGTTGCGCAAGCGCAAGGCGTTGCAATATTTGCAGAAGATGGCAGTTTAATATCTGGCTCAGGTTTAGTGTTTACGGTATTGCCAAGCTTATTTGAAACCATGGGCGATATGGGACTGTTTGTTGGCTTTGCTTTTTTTATATTAATGTCTGTTGCCGCATTAACATCTTCTATTTCAATGCTTGAAGGGCCGGTTTCGTATGTAGTCGAGCGCCATAATATTGAGCGTAAAAAAGCGACTACCTTTATTGGTATTCTTATCTTCTTTATGAGCGTCGCAATCATTAGCAATATAAGTGTTATGTTGGATTTTGTTGCTACGCTTGCTACAGAATACGGTCAACCGATTATTGCGATGTTGTGTTGTGTATTTGTAGGCTGGATCTGGCACAGAAGTGAAATATTAAAAGAGCTTCAAGAAGGTAATGAAACCGTTGAAAATACAATATTTTGGAAAATTTGGCCGTGGTATACCAAGTTTATCTGTCCAACTGCGATCTTAATTGTTTTTATCCACTCTCTATAAAACTTTTCTTTAAGTATTGAAGAAGTAAAAAACCAGTAATTTTGTTACTGGTTTTTTATTGCCGATCATTCATCGCCGTTCATTTATTACCATTCGTTTATATTGCCTTCATTTATTGCAGAACAAAATCTGTCACTTGCTTCACAGAGGCAGCACCAACTTTTCTATCTAATAACTCACCATCTTTAAGTAAAAGTAGCGTAGGAATTCCTCGAATGGAAAATTGACTCATGAGTTCTTGAGCGTGATCCGCATCAATTTTCACCACTTTTATGTCTTGATGTTCCTTGGCTATTTGCTCAACCACTGGCGCAATCATTTTACATGGTCCACACCAAGGCGCGTAAAAGTCGACTAGCACTTTACCTGGGTGTTGGCTCACTTCATTGTTGAATTGTTCAACAGAGATTTCAGTAACTGTATCCATGACTTTTCCTTTTATTGATTATCTAATTTATGATTTATATCTGTATTAAAGATTGGTTGTAGTTTATTTAGATTGCTTTCATTTGATTAGTCCGTTTAAATAGAAAAGATTGTTTCATTTATAGGATAATAAAATTGATTGATGCTTTTAATGGTTATTTATACTTTGTGACGATTGTTGAGCAAGGCTCGATCACACAAGCTTCTCAAGCTTTATCAATGCCAAAATCAAAATTAAGTAGACGACTAGCATTACTTGAAGAACAACTGGGCAGTCAATTACTGATAAGAACGACAAGAAAACAGCAGTTAACTGAAAGTGGTTTATTACTTTATCAAGCATGTAAACCTCATGTAGAAGCGTTGAATGTGATGGAGCATTTAGTACATGACAAGCAAAATAAAGTGAAGGGCAAGTTGAGCATTTTATTGCCGTTAGAATTTTTCAATAAGGTAATCAGCGGCTTGATTACAGAGTTTGCTTTTCAGTATCCTGACATTGAAATTCATTGCCACCATTATTCAAGCGCTTATCCAGAATTTGATCATCAATATGATCTTGTATTTGTTTTGCATGAAGAAACATTGCCAACTTCAAATTGGATAGGAAAAACATTATTAAGCTTTCCGCAGTCAATTTATGTGAATAAAAGTCAAGTTATTGATGAGAGTAGATCGGTTGAAGATCTCATTCATTATCGAACAATTGCCTCGTCAGAAAATGAACAGTGGTTATTTCGAAATAAAGAGAGTGTTCAAGTATTTTCACCCAACATTGCTATGGTGTTATCAAGTAATGAAATGCGTTTAGAAGCCTGCCAAAGAGGTATGGGGGTTGTAAAATTACCAGATTATATTGGCAGAAATAATCAAAAAATAAAAGCGTTCAACATTGCTGGAAAAGTCATGGCGCAACAGTTAACTATTTTATTTCAAAGCCGAAATATACCGGCGAAAACACGCACTTTTCTCGATTATTTTCAGAGTAAATTAGGCTGCTTGGCGGATCGTTGAACTAGGGATTAATATTCAACTTCGGCCAAGCTAAAGTCCAAGGGGTAAGCAAATCACTTAATGTTTTACTAGTTACTTCACTCGTATATTCTTTACCGATAGTTGGTGAATTAATATATTGATATTTTTGCTCATTCAATTCAAACCTTAACGCAAAAGCATGTAAGTAACCGCGATCTGAACATGACGAGGAATAATAATTAGGGTCGCCAAGAATTGGAGAACCTAAACTGTTCAGGGCAACGCGTATTTGGTGCGTTTTCCCCGTGTAAGGTTTAACAATAAATAATCGTTTCCCTTGTGTTAATCCATAACTAAAAAATTGACTAATGGCTGGGTTATTCTGACTGCGTAAAAGCTTCCAAGTGCCTCGACGACTTTTTTCCATATCTCCTTTGATCAAACCTTGTTTCTTGCTAGGTTTTTTATCACAGATAGCGAGATAATATTTTTCAATATTTCGACTTTCAAACAGTTGTTGAAATTGACTGGCAGCTATTTTATTTTTAGCAAAAATGATCAAACCAGAAGTCATTTTATCTAAGCGATGAACCGGATATAACTCGTCTAATGATAAAACTGATTTTACTTGATTAAAGAAACCTTGTTGATTTTCTTCATCATGAAAACCAATACCGGGTGGTTTATTGACAATAATAAAATTGCTTTGCTCGTCAATTATTTCAATGTGATTTGCCGTTAAGGGGTTAATCAAAAAGTGAATCCAATTAATACGTAGATGATAAGTGTTAATATGCCACCAACTAACGCGTAAGGTAGTTGTGTTTTAACATGTTCAAAGTGATCACAACCACTGGCAATTGAAGCAACAACGGTAGTATCAGAAATCGGTGAAGCATGATCTCCAAAAATACCGCCACCTAATACGGCTGCAACTAAAAACTCAACCGGTAAACCAGTTTGTTGCGCGATGGGTACTGCTATGGGCACTAATATGGCGAATGTGCCCCATGATGTTCCTGTCGCAAACGCCATAAATGCAGCCGCTAAAAATAATATTGGGGCTAATAAATATTGAGGCACTTCAACATTTAATAGCTGGCTAACATAAACGCCAGTACCTAACTCTTTAATTGCGTCACCAAAGGCGAAAGATAACACTAATATAGCGACAGCTGGCGCCATATGTTTAATTCCTTTGATGGAATGTTTTAAGATGCTATCAAACGTCATTAATTTATATGACTTGATCATCACCACTAAAATGAATAATGCACTGACAATTGCCCAAAATACTGAAAATGAACCAGAACCTCTGCGCATATCACCATCACCAGTAAACCATAATAATCCTAAGGTGATCCCTAACAAGGCTAAAAGTGGCAACCACATGATTACAGCCGGAGCGCTATGCTCAACATGATGGTTGTTTTCATTATTAATTAAGGAGTTAGCATGTTTCATTGGTCCAAATACTTTACCGCTATAAGCCGTATAGTAAGCCAATGCTACCGCAATAATGGCGTAAAAATTATAGCCCACTGTGCCGATTAAAATACCAACGGGATCATTAAAGCTATATCCGTCAAGTAATCCTAAAACGTAGGCACCCCAACCGTTAATTAAAAATAAAATACTGATAGGGGCACAAGTTGAATCTATTAAATAAGCTAAACGTGCTCGACTAAGTTTATGTTGATCAAAAAGTTTTTGACTTGCCATACCAGCAGTAAACATACTTAAATTGGTATCAGTAAAAATACTTGTGCCAACTACCGTTGGTAGTATTGCGGCTTGACGAGAATTTTTGACGAGATTTAACTTAGCGAGTAATGAGATAAAACCATTCACCGCACCTGACTGATTCATTAAAGCAACGAGCGCACCAATTAATAAACTAAATGTAACAATATAAACATTGCCAGTAGATGAAAAAACATTTATTAATCCTAATGCACTGTTTGATATTCCCTCAAGTGGTTGCCAATTTGCTATCATGACAAAGCTTAAAACCATACCGCTGAATAATGCTAATAAAGCATTTTTTCGCCAAATAGCGATAATAATAGCAATAACTGGCGGTAATAAAGTTAAGGGACTGTCTTGCATGATGAGTAAATTCGTCTTGTTATTATTTCGCTAAACTTTACCTGATGTTCTATATATTAGGAATAGCTAATACAAAAATTATTTTCTCAAAAGTGGCTTTCATTTAACCTTGTTTGAAATATATACCCTTTGTTGGAATATATTTAAGCGCTGTTCGGTCTAAGCTAACAAGGTGGCTTTAACTTTTTCGGCTGTTGATTTTATTTTGGTTATAATCTTAGAAGAAAATAACTCAATAAAAATATACGGCAACCATTGAATTATCAACAATTACCCCTTAAATAGGTAATCAGTAACTGCTTCATGCTACAGGGATTATTTTGACATTATCTTTTCAACAATATATCGACACATTAAGTGAAGACGAACATATATCTGCATTAACAGGTATTGGAAGGGGCATAGAGCGTGAAGGATTACGAGTACTTCCCAAAGGCCGCTTATCCGAGCATCAACATTACCATAACTTAGGTTCAGCACTTACTCATCCTCATATCACTACAGATTATGCCGAATGTCTATTAGAGTTTATTACTCCGGTTAGTTATTCGCCGGAAGAAGCTATCGCGCAATTAAGAGATACTCAAAAGTTTACCTTTTCGCAAATTAATGACGAGTTAATTTGGCCAATGAGTATGCCGTGTTTTGTCGATGACGATAAAAAAATTGAACTAGCGCAGTTTGGTAATTCTAACGTTGGCACTATGAAAACTGTTTATCGCCAAGGGTTAAAAAACCGTTATGGCAGTATGATGCAAGTTATCGCGGGCATTCACTTTAATTTTTCTTTTTCTGATAACTTTTGGCAAACATTAAAAAACCTTGATGATAATAGCGAAGAATTACAATGTTATGTATCGTCTAAGTATTTTTCATTGCTAAGAAACTATAAACGTTTCTGCTGGTTGATCCCTTATTTATATGGCAGCTCACCTGCAATTTGCCCGTCATTTTTACAGAATAAACCGACTAACTTACCTTTTAAAAAGTCTAAAAGTGGCTATTTGTACTTAGAACATGCAACGTCTTTGCGCATGAGTGATTTAGGTTATACCAATAGCGAACAGTCATCTTTACATATTTGTTATAACGATCTTGATGGGTATTTAAGCGGTGTTAAGGAAGCGATAAACATAAAGTCAGAAGAGTTTGAAAAAATAGGCGTTAAGGTTGATGGAAAATATCAGCAACTTAATAGCAATGTTTTACAAATAGAAAATGAGCTTTATGCGCCTATCCGCCCTAAACAAGTGGCACGTCCAGGTGAAAAACCGTCTGAGGCACTGCAAAGTAGAGGTGTTGAATATATTGAAGTGAGAGCTTTAGATGTTAATCCTTTTGCTGATACCGGTATTAATCAGCAACAAATCTATTTTCTTGATATATTTTTAACCTACTGTGCTTTAGCTGAAAGTCCATTGTTAGATTGTACTAAACAAAATGTTTATGAAAGCAATATGGACGAAGTGGTTGTTCGAGGTCGAGACCTTCAATTGTTATTAAAAGATGAAGGGATTGATAAATCTGTAAAAGAGTGGGGTACAGAGTTATTTAATGATATGCAACAAGTAGCAGAACTTCTTGATAAAGCTTATAAGTGCAACAAATATAGTGCAGCATTAGCGATTGAAGCTGAAAAGCTAGCAGATCCAAGCTTAACACCTTCAGCACAGATTTTATCTATTGTGGTAGAAAAAGAGCAAAGCTTGACTCAATTTGCTTTAGCAAAAGCGAAGGGTTATCGAGCTGAGACGCTAAAAAATGATTATCAGTATTATTCGCAGCAATACTTTATTGATCAAGCCGAAATTTCCCATCAAAAACAAACTGAAATAAAAGAAGCGGATAAGGTTGATTTTGATACTTTTATTGAACAGTACTTTAAATAGTGATTTGATTGTTTCATAAAACATTCATTGTTAATTTTGGCGACGAACAGCAGGCAAAAAAAAAGCGCGTTAGGGCAACGCGCTATAATACTAAGAAAGCAGTCCAGGGAGGTATTTGCTCTCATACCTTATGACTGTTACATTTCTTAATAGTTCAAATTTTGTTCAATAAATATTCACATTTATTTTTACTATTACCACACTCTTAGCTACCGTTTTATTCTTTATTATTTTCAATAGATTAATGCTCATATTGTAGATAATTATTTTTTCCTAGCTAAAAAAAAGATAAAAAAAAGATAAAAAAAACGCGTTAACTTTAAAAAGTAACGCGTCTAAAACATGAAACACTAAGGGAAAATAAAAGTCTCGTATAATAAGAGCTGAAATTATTATAAAAGTTCAAAATAAGTGTGAATAAATTGATGCTTTTATAAAAAGTAACAAAACACCAAAAAAAAGATAAAAAAAACGCGTTAACTTTAAAAAGTAACGCGTCTAAAACATGAAACACTAAGGGAAATAAACCTCTCATATAGTAAGAGCCTCACTTATCTATAAAGTTCAAATTAATTTAAATAAAACTAAAAATAAATTTTGAATAAAAAAAAGCGCGTAACCTGTTAAAGGAACGCGCTATAAAACTATCTAAGGGAAACATAAAACTAATGTCTTGCTAGTAAGAGGGGCGGATTTGAAAAAAGTTCAAAAAATTAATTATTTATTATTATTTATTTCGCTTTCGTTACCTAACAGTAATATTTTCTGGCATGATTACGTTTATCAGTAATATATATTTGACGATTATGCGTAAAACTTCTTCTTTTCTCATTGCTCTTTTATCTGTTGGTATTTTATCTAGTTGTGCGACTCCGCCGCCAAAGAACCCTGAAAATTTATGTGAAATATTCAAAGAGCACCGTGATTGGTATTTTGCAGCCAAAGATTCACGGGAGCGTTGGGGAGTACCCATTCATGTGCCTATGAGTATGATGTATCAAGAGAGTTCATTTAAAGAAGATGCGTTGCCTCCTCGAGACTTTTTACTCGGCTTTATTCCATGGGGTCGAGTTAGCACTGCTTATGGCTATTCTCAAGCTAAAACGATGACATGGGATGACTACATTCGAGAAACAGATAACGGTGGTGCTGACCGAGATGACTTTGACGATGCGATAGATTTTATGGGCTGGTTTATCTATAAAACGCAAAAAATAAATAAAGTGTCAAAATGGGATGCTTATAATCAATACTTAAATTATCACGAAGGTTGGGGCGGTTTTAAAAGAAAAACCTATAAGAAAAAAGCGTGGTTAGTCAAAGTGGCTCGTAAAGTAGATAATCGAGCGAGAAAGTATAGTAGTCAATTAAAAAGCTGTGAGGCTGATTTAAATGAAAGTTGGTTTTGGCGACTATTCTAAGGTTAAATTTTTTGCGATCAGCGCTTTGCTTCTCAAGTTTGCTCAACGCATTTTCTTAAGTGTGAAGTTTTAACTTCTAAGAAAATTTAGCGCCTTTGGATAACTTTTCTTAAATTGGGTCTGATTTTAAAAAGAATAGCCTTATTTGAGCTGTTTTTTATGTTTTGCCTCTCCTAAATAATACTCATTAATATACGTGAAATATTTCTATTAAAGAGAATGTTTTGGGTGGTGTTTTCTACGAATGCTTTCTTAATGGCTAAATGTTAGCCAGTGAAAAAACAATGAGTAATCTATAGCATTTCCCTTGCCAAAATGACTATTTTCATTGGAATTTAGTGCTAAGGCACGCCCTCTTTGGTGTTTAAAAAAATGTAAAAAAAACTTCATTTTTTTAACAAAAATCGTTTGCAAAATCAGAAGTCGTTATTCTATTGGTCTTGCAATTGTTATCCACAGAAATTGTGGAAACATGGTTTATGTATAATTGCCTGTTAATAACTTTGTGGGTAATTTAGCGGGGGTTAACTATTATCCACATTACGATATTTTTTAACCGTACTACTTTGATAGGGAAATATGGCAAAAATGAACCGTTTTTTGATTTTTTAGCTATATTAAAACTATTAATAATCATCAAAGATAAATTGAATTTAAACAAAAAATTAACAAATAGGGTGTTTGTTATTACAGAGCAGTATTGAAAGCTATAGTTGCTGCTTGAAAGTTATTTAGTGGGATTTTATGGATAAAAAAAACGACTTAAAAGATTAAGTCGTTTTTTCATTCTTAAAATGTAAATAGGAAGACTAAATAGCTAATCATGATCTCGATGTTGAGATTGATAAAAGTCAGGTAAGATTCGAACGGTTTTGATCATATTATCGTTAACATCGATTATTTCGAGCGGATAACCGGCTATTCGAACACTTAAATTGGCTTCTGGAATATCTTCTAAATACTCTAGAATTAAACCATTAAGGGTTTTAGGACCATCAGTAGGAAATGCCCAACCCATTTCTTTATTAATATCTCTTACTGTGGCACTTCCATCCACTAGAAAGCTACCATCAGGTTGCACATTCACTTCATCGCTTGTTGCTGGTGTCATTGTGGTAGTAAAATCACCAACAATTTCTTCTAAAATATCTTCAAGTGTCACTAAGCCCTGAATATCGCCATATTCATCCACGACTAAACCTAAGCGCTCTTTGGCATCTTGAAATTTTAATAGCTGTACGTTTAGGGTGGTGCTTTCAGGGATAAAATACAATTCGCGAACGGCTCGAATAATAGTGGCTTTGTTGAATTGATTTTTTGACAATAATTTTAATGCATCGCGCATATG
The DNA here is from genome assembly GCA_029249355.1 of Thalassotalea sp. Classification (GTDB taxonomy): domain Bacteria; phylum Pseudomonadota; class Gammaproteobacteria; order Enterobacterales; family Alteromonadaceae; genus Thalassotalea_H. The sequence goes on along the minus strand of JAQWHO010000014.1, from coordinate 2,741 downwards.
AATATATCCAACCACATCATCAATAGTGTCGCGATATAGTAATACACGGGTATGTGTTGACTGAGTTAATTGCTTTTGAATTTTTTTCCAATCTTCATTTATGTCAATGCCGACGAGTTCACTACGGGGGATCATAATATCCTCAACCGTCACTTTTTCGAGATCTAAAATACTGACTAGCATGTCTTGATCTCTGTCAGCTAAGAGTGCGCCAGATTCATTCACCACTGTGCGAAGTTCTTCAGAGCTTAAGCTATGATGTTCGCGTTGTTTATGGCTAATACCGATAAGCGCTAGCATACCATTTGTTATCCAGTTAACAGCAACAACAAACGGGAATAATATTTTCAATAGTAATGAAAGAATAATTGAGCTTGGGAAAGCGACTTTTTCAGGATACAAAGCGGCTAATGTTTTCGGAGTAACTTCAGCAAAAATCAATATAACTAAGGTCAGTGCAATCGTTGCAATTAATACGCCCATATCACCAAATAATCGTAAACCGATTATGGTGGCAATAGCAGATGCTGCAATATTAACAAGGTTATTTCCTATCAGTATTAAACCAATAAGGCGATCAGGACGTCCAAGCAACTTACTTACGCGCTTAGCGCCTTTGTGTTTTTGTTTTTCTAAGTGACGTAATCGATAGCGATTAAGTGACATCATGCCTGTTTCTGAACCAGAAAAATAGGCAGAGATTAATATGAGTATACCAAGCATGGTAAACAGCATATCTGTTGATATGTTATCCAAAAAAGGGATCCTATGTGACTAAAAAAATAACTTAATTTATCTTTCTATTAAGTTAAGGCTAGTTATACCTTAAAAAGCCTTATAAGAGAAACTCTTTAACAAATCGGCTACCAAAATAAGCTAACGTTAATAAACTGGTTGCGGAAATTGTCATCATTAATACTTTATGACCACGCCACCCTTGCTTGAAGTGTCCCCATAAAATAAAGGAATAACAAACAAGCGATAACAAAGATAACACGGTTTTATGAGCGTTTTCTTTCGATATGAAGTTTTCTAAAAAGATAAACCCCGTTAATTGACTTAAAAACAGACAGGCTGTTCCGATAAATAAAATAATAAACAGCTGATTTTCTACTTGCATCAATGGCGGTAGGTGACTAACAGCTGCAATATTTTTACTTTTAAGTTTCATATTAATATAAGCTACTTGAAAAGCGAAAAGAGTGGCTATCACCAAAACGCAGTATGCAATAAGCGCAAAAGTTATATGAGTGAGTACAGACAAATCGCCCGAAATAATTGGAGCTACGCTTCCTTGTGGCATGAAACCCATAATTAATTGCCATAAACCAGCAAAGGCATAAGTAACAGGAATTAATAAATTAACTTTGAAACGCAACGCTAATGACGTCACGGTTAAGGTGATAATTAAACTCACTAATGAAACAACATTGGGGAGTGAAAAATTAATAACTTCCTGATTGAACAAATAATGGGCGGTATTAAGTGTATGAGCAATAATAGCAATACAACCTAACGTTAAAACAGAAACAATGTGAGGGCCTTTAGGATGAAATAATCGAAAAACGACAGCTAAAGTTGCTGATAAATAGCAAATAAAAGCTGTTAAAGCGCCAAAATGAGAAAACTCCACCAATCACTCCATTAATAAATGTTTATTGTATAACCTGCTTATATCAAATTTTTAAAAATGAACCTTGATATAAAGTAAACTTACTCGATTTTATCAGAATATGTTAGCTATGCTAGTTTTTGAAAAAATTTATAGCACTCTATTTCTGAGCGGTTTGAACGCTAAAATTGTGATCAAACCTGCGCACGTTAAACCAAACCAATAAGGTAGCATTTCATGATTGTGCTGCATTTGCTGGTTAATGTTAATCGAAAAATAATTAATGCCCCAATCAAGTAATAAACCAAATGCGATAGCGCAACTGCCAATGCCTATTAAATATCGTATTAACACACTACTCCCCATTTCTTTTTTGATAATACCTAATGTCGAAATGTTGGTTGCAGGGCCTGCCATCATAAAAACGAGCGCAGTGCCCGGCGATATACCTGCTAAAATGAATCCTGCAGCTATCGGTGTTGAAGCTGTTGCACATATATACATAGGGATAGATATTGCAATCATTAACAACATTGCTGGTAAACCGCTTCCATAACTCAGGAGAAAAGAAGTTGGGACGAATGTTTTTACTAATGTGGCAAACGTTAAACCAATTAATAACCAAACAATTAAATCATCAATTAATTGTGTTGCTGCATATCGTAAACCCTTCAACGTTTTTTTAGTTGCGGTATCTGCTTTTTTTTCGGAAGAGCTACTACAACAGCTAGGTGCTTCTTGCTTTGCTTTACTTGCACAGCAAGAGGTCGACTTGTCATTAAGTGGTTTGGATATCTTGGCTGTTGTCACTAATAAGCCAGTGACAATAGCTGAAACAATAGCGGTTATAGGGCGATAAATAGCAAAAACAGGTCCTAATAAGGCATAAGAAACCGTTATTGAATCAACACCTGTTTCTGGAGTGGCAACTAAAAAAGAAGCTGTTGCTGGCGCTGAAGCACCACTTCGACGTAACTCTGTTGCAACCGGTATTACGCCACACGAACAAAGGGGGAGGGGAGCACCTATAAGTGCAGCTTTGATAATGGCTGATTTACCTTCACCCAAATGATGGCTTAAAATTTTAGTAGGGGCCCAAGCCTTCATTAAACTAGCAATGATCAAACCT
>JAQWHO010000013.1 GCA_029249355.1 Thalassotalea sp. | reverse complement strand
ACTGCTTTACCACCACCAAGTTTTAAACCTGCCATGGCATTTTTATAGGTCATCCCTTTAGATAGCCTTAATACATCAGTAAGTGCTTGTTCATCATTATCATAATCCCAAAAGCGACAACCGCCAGCTCCTGGGCCTAATGCGGTGTTATGCACTGCAATAATCGCTTTTAAGCCGGTTACTTTATCACTACAAAAAACGACTTGTTCATGATCATCAAAATCTACTAAATCAAAAAATGCCACTACTTAATCCTCGTGTGCTAAGTGGGTCTCTATGAAACCTATGTTGTAATCTTTCTTGGTGCGCACATTACCACTAAGAATTCGCTATAGCTAGTCAACCAGTAAAATAAAAAGCGCTTGATTCTAGCAACCTTTGTCGCGATATTTGTACACAATTTTCTCTACTTTAAAACAAGTGTTTATCGAGGACTTGCTTCATTATAAATCTTTATATATCCTCACTCGCAGATGATTTGATGTAAAGGTATGTAGTATGAGTAATTTCCCTCAATTAACAGACGAAGAAAAACAACAATGGCTTAGGGATAAATACCAAGTAGCGACAAAATTTTTAGCGGATAAAGGCTTAGTTACTGTAAGTGTTTCAGATGCAGATAGCCGTTATATCATTCCTATTATGTCTGTTTGGAAGCTAAACTTAATCGATAAAACAAGTGTTTGGGTAATAGCAGGTGATTTACCTACAGATTATATTGAAGAGAATGTAGCAAAAGATGCTAGAGAAGCAGTGCGTCATTTTTCTTATAAATGGCAAATGCAAGCTGATCAGTTATTACAAGCACCTTCTAATGAACAACATGAATTTGCTAATATACTAATTAATCGGGCAGAAAACTTATATAACATTTTCACCAAAGATGAAATTTGGTAAAGAAAGAAATTTTCTGTAAAAATTACCTAAGCACTAAATTAACTCTAATTGAGCACTAGACGCTTAATGGCTTAGGTAATATTTTGCTTTTTCTATATCTGCAAGAGAGCATTGCATTCTTTGTCTTGGCATACCAGCTTCCATAAAAACAGCACCTGCACTAACAAAGTTGAACTTTCTAAAATACTCCACATTTTCGAGTGGACTATAAATAAAAACTTCATCTAAATTAAGTTCATTTGCTATAGAAAGCAATCCTTGCATAATTTTATGATCAACTTTATTTTTGCGATACGCCATTAATACAGCAATACGTGAAATTTCACCCGTTGCTAAAATACGACCTGTTGCAATGGGTTCTTGCGTCACATCATCACAGACTAATAAATGAAAAGCGTGACGATCCTTTTTATCAAACTCTACTTTTTTTGGTATTCGCCTTTCACAAATAAAAACTTTTTCTCTTACATTTTTGAGAAGGGGAGCTGCATCCTCCCACGGTACTCTACCTATACTAAATGACATTATTTTATTCTATATACCAGTAACCCTTATTTAAAACACTAGTTAACAATTGAACGTTTTTCAAACAAGTCATGAAACTTTTTGCTTTTTCTGTTGTCATTGGGAGGCAACCAGCCAATATATTGCCTAATTCTTTTGTTTCATCAGTAAGTTGGAAAATATCACCATTGATAAAAAGATTTGTTTCTGGTGTGTAACATACCAGTGATTTTATCCCTGATACCGGCGTAAATTGAATTTCATCATCGTCTAGAAAGCCATTTACTTGCTCTGCTGTGAAAGCTTCCATAGGAATTAAGAGCTCAAGAGTATGGTGACTTTGCGTTAAAAACTGACTTATGTATTTAGAAAAAGTTTTATCGTCGTCTAATTGTTTCAACATAAAAGATTTAATTTTGTTGATGTCATTTTCTTTTAATAGGTAAGGGCTATCTGTCACTGTCCTATCAAGATCAGCAAAACGTTGCTCTCCTAATTCTTCATCGATGAGTTTATCTGCAAAGCTAGACCATAAATCTTGATTACTAGGCGCTTGAAAACCAATAGAAAAATTAAGAGAGTTTTCTATTGAAACACCATTATGAGGGTGATTTGGTGGAATATATAATAAATCGCCGGCTTCAGTCACTTCATCAATAATCGGCCTAAATTCGCTAACTTGTTTCAAATCTGGGTGAGGAATCAGCGTTGTTAGTGTGGCATCAGGTGCGCCTACTTGCCATCTACGCTTCCCTTCACCCTGTAAAATAAACACATCGTATTGATCTAAATGGGCACCAACTCCTCCGTTTGGTGTAGAAAAACTTACCATGACATCATCAATTCTCCAACGAGGAATGAAAGTGAATAATGAAATGAGCTGATCAGTTTCTCTTGACCAGTTATTTACCGCTTGAACGAGAAGTGTCCAATTATCTTCACCAAATTTTTCAAAATCTTCGAATGGCCCATGTTCAACTAGCCAAGATTTATCTGCTTTTTGAGCAATAATCCGTGACTCGATCTCTTGCTCCATCGCTAAGCCTGCAAGTTCATCGGCTTCAATTGTTCCTTGGAAATTGGGCAGTGCTTTTTTTATTAGTAGTGGTTTTTTTTGCCAATATTCTTTTAAGAATGTTTCAGGTGTTAAATCACCCCAGTTAATACTTTGCATTTGTATAAGCTCTTAAATTTTTTAACTTAATCGATAAAAGTAAAAAGGAACCAAAAGGTTCCTTTAAATAGATTGATAACTAACTAGTGTAGATTATTACGAATCTAATTCATCTATAAATGAAATTGCACGACCAATATAACTTGCTGGTGTCATTTCTCTAAGTGATGCTTTTGCAGCTTCAGGCATCTCTAAATTATCAATAAATGTACGCATTGATTCAGCGTCTACACGTTTACCACGGGTTAATTCTTTTAATTTTTCATACGGCTTTTCGATACCGTAACGACGCATAACAGTTTGCACTGGTTCTGCAAGTACTTCCCAGTTTTTATCTAATTCAGCTAATAAATTTTCTTCGTTAACTTGTAGCTTACTCATGCCTTTTAATGTTGCACCATAAGCAATTAAAGAATGTGCAAAACCAACACCTAAGTTACGTAAAA
>JAQWHO010000012.1 GCA_029249355.1 Thalassotalea sp. | reverse complement strand
GGTGCTGAAATTACCGGTGATTTAGCACCAGAAGGTATGGCTTTTGTTCCAGCGACAGCAACTTCAGAAGCAATGTTAATTGTTGGTAATGAAATTTCAGGTTCAGTAAGTGTTTGGGAAATTGCCGAACAATAAACTTTTTGAGGAAACAGGCATATCTAAAAAGGCTTCAATTATTGAAGCCTTTTTATTTTATCGAACCTTAAAATAGCTAACGTATTGATTTTTACTATAATCAAACTAATGATTGTTTAAGGTGCTGAAAATGAATAAAACCAATATTGTTGAGTTTAGATTTCTCGCAGAGCCTACCGATGTAAATTTTGGCGGTAAAGTGCATGGCGGTATGATTATGAAATGGATTGACCAAGCCTCTTACGCCTGTGCGGCACAATGGAGTAAACGCTATTGTGTAACAATTTCAGCCAACGGCATTCGCTTTATTCGTCCTATTTTAGTCGGTCAGATGATCACCGTTACCGCCCGCATTGTCCATACAGGTAAAACAAGTATGCACATTTACGTCGTTGTTCGCGCTGGTTACCCTAAAGAAGATAACACCATCATCACAAATCGTTGTTTTATTACTTTTCTAGCCACAGACGAAACCGGTTACTCTGTAAAAGTTGAGCCTTACCTTCCTGAAACTGAAGAAGATAAACTGCTTGAAGAAGCAGCTATAGAGGCCAAAAAATTTGCCAAAACCTTAGATAGCGATTTTGAGGAGAAGCTTGGTTGGAAGTAACATTTATACAATGAAAAGATTATTTTTTGCGCTTGATATTTGCGAAGCAGATAAGAGATCAATTTTTGAATGGCGTAAAAAACATCTCGATACTTTTATCCCAATAAACTCCCCTGTCAGTGAAAATAATTTACATATAACCTTAGCCTTCTTGGGCATGGTTAACTTGAAGCAGCAGAAAGTTTTCATAAAATATTGTGACGATATGTTCCATTCAACTTCATCAGATCATGTTAAAGCTTTAGCTTCTATATCACCTTTTCATTTAGCGCTAAATCAGTTGCAGTTATTTAAGAGACCTAAAGTTTTGTATTTAGGCTTTAATACGTTTCCCGACACATTAGTTTCACTCGCAGAAAATTTAAGTGAAAAAGCGATAAAACTAGGACTTTTTCAAGCTGACAGAAGCTATTATCCTCATATTTCAATCGCTCGAAAAGTGAAAGAATTAACCATGAATACTCAGCTAAACATGCCATTAAAGGTAACCAATTTTAGTTTATATCACTCTCAATCAACGGTTAAAGGCGTTGTCTATTCCCCATTAAATACTTGGTCATTAGTACTAAAACAACCGCTTGTTTTATAAGGGTTTAAAAATTTGCATCTTGGTAAAAATATGCTTACTTGGCAAGTATTAAAAAAGTTGTTATCTATATCAACCCGTAATGTAAAGGAGATAGCACATGCAATTAGCTGAACATGGAACATACACGATAAAACCTCAAGGCAATATTCTAGTTGTAGATGCCCATGGACCGTTCAACGAAGCAACGGCAGCTGATTACGTACAAGACATGTACGATCCTTGTGAAAAATTTTCTGGAGAAACGTGGGGATTATTAGTCACATTTTACGGGAATAGTGTTTTCACCCCTGAAGCAGAACAAGCCTTAGTTGAGGTGACTCGCTATAGAATGAAAAGGGGCATGATAGGTAACGCTAGTGTTATCTTACAAAGTAGTTCTGCCGATCTTCAACAAATGCAATTACGCCGAATATATCAATCATGTAACCTTACTTTTCATGTTTTCAGTGATATTTATAGTGCTCGAAATTGGTTAAACAGTTTTGTCGCTGAACAATCTAATGCGATGTAACATCAAACTATTCATTTTAAAAATATGATTAAAGGTTAATACGAAAAAGAGCGGCATTTTAGCCGCTCTTTTTCGTTTTTTCTAAAGGTTACTTGGCATTAATCGTTGTTCATTTGCTTTGCTATTAATAGATTAGCAATAGTTGCAATACCTAAACCTGTTGCGCCAGCAGCCCAAAGACCATTACTGTTACCGTTATAGGCCGCTGATAAATCAAAATGTAACCAGCCTTTCCCTTCATTTGGTACAAAGCGAGATAGAAAACCTGCAGCATTACTTGCACCACCAGGGCCGCCACCAGGAATAGGTCGACTGTTCGCGGTATCAGCAAATTCAGATGGACACTTATCTTGATGCCAAGGCTCTAATGGTAATTGCCAAATTGGCTCATTCACTTGTTTTGCAGCAAATTTTGCTTGCTCAGCTAATGCTTGATCAAGTGAAAATAATGCAGAATAATCACCTCCTGTCGCCATTACTGACGCCCCAGTTAATGTTGCTGCGTCAATGATCATTTCAGGCTTGCTTTCAGCAGCTAATAATAATCCATCCGCTAAAACAATACGCCCTTCGGCATCAGTATTTGCGACTTCACAAGTAACACCATTTTTATAAGTTAATATATCACTCAACTTATAAGCATGGCTTGAAATCATATTTTCGGCACAACATAAAATTAGTTTAACACGTTGATTTAGTCCTTGACGAATGGCTAATGCAAGCGCGCCAGCGACAACCGCAGCGCCGCCCATATCAGATTTCATGTTAAACATACCTGCGTTCGACTTTATGCTATACCCTCCGCTATCAAAGGTAATACCTTTACCGACTAAACAGGCTGAAACAGGAGCGAGATCATCTTTAAAAGGATTAAAGTCTAGCTCTAACACGCAAGGTGCATTAACACTGCCCTTACCAACATTATAAACGCCTACCCAACCTTGTTTATCTAACTCTTCACCACTTATCACTTTGGCAGAGACATAAGCCGGTGATTGCGCGGTGATATAGTCAATCGCAGATTTAGCCAGTGTTTCTGGCGGTAACTGTGTCGGTGTCTGATTGGTTAAATCACGTGCCCAACCAAAAACAGCTAACTTGTCATTTAACGCATTAATGCTAAGTTCATCGCCCGTAAATTCAACTGATGTTAATTTGTCAACACAAGTAAAACCTAAGGCAAACGCCCATTGCGTATCATCATTCCAAAGATCACCAATAAGTTTTGCAAACTTCACGCCCATTTTCTCTATGCTACGAGCTGCTTTTTGAATGCTTTTTAATAGGGACTTGCTATCTACTGGCACATAGATATAAAGGTTATCTTCATTAATTTGTATTAAATTTTCACGCTGCCAATCATTTAACGCGGGTTGATTTACAAGGGTGATTTTACTAATATTTTCCATAGTTAACCTGTTTAAATTGAGATTGAAAATGATATGTCTTTACGATTAATTAATTTTTTAAAAATAGAGTACTGACAAGGTAGATTATCGTTTTTTATTTATCTAATAAATCTCTGATTTTACTATACAGTGCTTCGGAACTATAAGGTTTAACTAATAGATTTTCTCTTAGACTCTCATCAATTCCTTCTAACTTATCATAATTTGTATAACCACTCGTTAACTGAATTTTGGTCAAAGGATATTCGGCTTTAATAAGTGTGGCTAATTGATAACCATTCATTTCCGGCATTACTACGTCCGAAAATAATAAATCTATTTTTTGATGCTTAAGTATTTCAACTGCTTGTTTATAACCATTAGCTTTAAAGACTTTATATCCTTTCATAGACAGGAACTCTGAGCTTAAATCACATAACTCTTGTTCGTCATCAACAACAAGAATTGATTCACTGCCAATTGAAACATCTTTTGGGTCTATAATTGCACTATTTTCCACTTGTCTCTCATTTTGATAACAAGGAAAGTATAAATTAAATTGACATCCTTCCCCAACTTCTGAAGAAACATCAATACTACCTTGAGATTGCTTAACGAACGAAAATACTTGCGATAGCCCAAGCCCTGTTCCCTCCTCCCCTTTTGTAGTAAAAAAAGGGTCGAATATTTTTTTTAGTGTTGGCTTATCAATACCCATACCATTATCTACAACACTTAATTTTATATACTTTCCCGAACTAAGACCTAGAATTTCAGCTTCACTTGGTTTTAATTCAATATTATCAGTAAGAATTGTAATATAAGATGAACCAACGTTATTTTTCATCGCATGCATTGCATTAATACATAAATTCAAAATAGCGTCTTTCAAATCATTTTGAGAAAGCCATGTTGGCCAAATAAAATCACAAAGACTCAACATTAGTTGATTTTTTACCGTAAGCATTTTTTGCAAAACATCTTGTTGCTCAGAAATAACACTGTTTACATCGCACTTTGATTTAGCCGAAGAACTGGTTCGAGAAAAAGACAATAACTTCCCGATTAATTGAGCACTTCGCTGACAAGCATTTTCTATCTTTTTAACATACTCTAGCCCACTAGGCTGGTTTACAAGTTGTAAAGAAAGCAACTCAGCATAACCAGTTATCACACCCAGCATATTATTTTGGTCATGAGCTATACCGCCTGTTAACTTCCCTAATGCATCCATTTTTTGAGTTCGATGTAACAACTCAGCTTGTTGTTCTCTCTCAGTAATATCTTGCACTAATGAAGCCACGCCTTTCACTTTACCAGCATCATCAACAATAGGAGTGTTGTACCAATCACAAAGAATAATGTGTCCTTGTTTGGTTATATTTTCATTACTTTTTCGGTAGCCCCCTTTATTTTCAAGCAAAGCACCCTGTACTTCTTTAATATTTTTAACTTCTATTTTGGGAATAATAAGATCATACAGGTTTGTACCGACAGCTTCCTTTTCAGAAAAACCAAATATTTTTTCTGCTGCTGCATTCCACTCAGTACAACAAAAGTCAGAATCCCAAGTAATACAACCTAATGGAGTGTTTTTAAGATGAATAGACAACCTATGCTCACTCTCAACTAATTCTTTTACTTTGGAGGAAAGCTGAACATTTAGTTCCTCCAAATGTTTTTTTTGCTCAGATCTTTCTAATTCTGCAGCAATACGACCAGAAAATAATTCAAATAAGGTTTTAGCAAAATCAGGATCTTTTATTTCCCCTTTGTGCAAAGCAACAATGATCCCAATGACCTGACCATCAGAATTATATAAAGCGACACCTATATAGCCTTCTATATTCATATCAATGAGCAATTGATCATTTGGAAAATAGTGGCAAATATTTTTGGGATAAAGACAAACAGAATCATTAATAGCAACTGCACAAGGAGTATCAAGCAATTCATATTCAAAGTTATCTGCAATATTTCCATTTACAACCAAACTAATGCTTTGGGCAATACGTTTGTGATTATCAATTTGAGCGATAAACGTATAATCAACATCAATAACTTTATTAAGTTGTTTGGCTATTTCGTTAAAGAATACATTTCCGTATGTAGACTTCAGGCTTTTGATAATCTCAGGTAATTTATTCTCTAATTTTGACATTTATATGTGTTTCTCATTAACTAAATGAATTACAAATCTAAGTAGGTTAATCACTCACTTTGATGTGTTTATTTAAATATATAATAAGCATGCATTTTATCAAGTTTAGACTTCTTTTAAACCGAACTAAAAGCTGAACTGCATTCTGATGAAATTTGATGGATATTGATGAAAACTTCTAATTGAGTCTAGTCCAGCATAACAACAATTACGTTCGATTCAGTAAACATAGCTTATTTCATGATTATTCAAGTTTTCAGTCGTTTATCCCACCTAATTTACGCCGTTGTTTAAAGGTATTAGCGATTATGACCATCATTGGGTAAGATAAAAATAACAAAACTAGGTACGCTACTATTATGAAAATTGCTGTCAACAAAGCCACACTCATCAAACGCTATAAACGTTTTCTTGCTGATGTGATATTGAAAGACGGCACAACGACAACAATCCATGTTGCAAATACTGGCGCGATGACAGGTTGTGCTACACCTAACGATACGGTTTTTTATAGCACTTCTGATAATAAAAAACGTAAATACCCTTTTAGTTGGGAATTATCGCAAACTCATGAAAAACACTGGATATGTGTTAATACCATTCGAGCAAATCAACTCGTTGAAGAAGCACTAAACGCTCAAACAATTAGCGAGCTGAAAAATTTTACCGCGTTAAAGCGTGAAGTAAAATATGGCAATGAAAACAGTAAAGTCGATTTTCATCTCATTGATGCGCAAAACAAAGAAACCTTTATTGAAGTAAAAAGTGTAACATTGTTAGAAAATAAACAAGGCTATTTCCCTGATGCTAAAACAGAGCGAGGGCAAAAGCATTTACGTGAATTAATTGAGGTCGTTGAGCAAGGCAAACGTGCAATATTACTTTTCGCTGTTCTCCATTCAGGTATCAATTGTGTAAAAGCCGCCGGGCATATTGATGAAAAATATGCTCAACTACTTACACTAGCAAAACAAAAAGGTGTTGAAGTTATCGCCTACCAAGCATCATTTACAAACAACGATGAAAGTATCACTATAGAGCTTAATAAAGTAATTGAAGTGAAATAATCTCAGTAAAACATTGACGCGGGATAGCAAAACTTGTTAAAAAAGTGGGCTTGTGGGAAAGGTAAGCTTAAGAATGAACAAGTATACTTGGTAACCCTTTGATTTAATTTGATTAATATTTATTTTTAATTTTTTCTTGAATTTTTAACTCCGCAACACAATATAGTTCTGATAATTCAGGTCTATTATAATTGGCACATGCAATCAAATAATAGAATTTAAGCGTTATTTGATGTACGCAGCATTAGGAGAACAAGCATGCCAAACAACAAAAAATCATTAGGTGTTTTAGCTTTAGCTGGTGTAGAGCCGTATGTAGAAAAAGCTAATGAAGAATACATGAACGCCCAGCAATCAGAACATTTTAAGAAAATTCTTGATGCGTGGCGTATACAACTTCGTGAAGAAGTTGACCGCACTGTATCTCATATGCAAGATGAAGCAGCAAACTTCCCAGATCCTGTTGATCGCGCTGCACAAGAAGAAGAATTCAGTCTTGAATTGCGTACCCGAGATCGTGAACGTAAGCTCATCAAAAAAATCGAGAAGACATTACAGCTTATCGAAGAAGATGACTTTGGTTTTTGTAAAACGTGTGGCATCGAAATTGGTATCCGTCGTTTAGAAGCAAGACCAACAGCTGACGAATGTATCGAATGTAAAACATTAGCTGAAATTAAAGAACGTCAATTAGCTGGTTAATCATCAATTATTGATGAATGCTAGCAACAAAATGCGACCACAAACTCCATACCGTGGTCGCTTTGCTCCCTCTCCCTCTGGTTACCTTCATTTTGGTTCGTTAATTACTGCTCTTGCTAGTTTTCTTGACGCAAAAAAAAACAATGGCACTTGGCTAGTCCGCATTGAAGATATTGACCCCCCCAGAGAAAAAAAAGGGGCGAGTGATCACATATTAAAAACGTTAGAAGCATTCGGCTTACATTGGGATGAAAGCATACTTTTTCAAAGCAACCAATCTGATTACTATCATCACCTTATTGAACAACTTTTTAATGAGCATCATTGCTATTATTGCCGATGCACACGAGCGCAAATAAAAGCCCTCGGCGGCATTTATCAAGGGCATTGTCGCGATTTAAAGCTTGAAAAAGAAAACAGTGCGATTCGTGTTATAAATCAACAAAGTATTGTTCAATATCAAGATTTAATTCAAGGAAAAGTACAATGCGACCAATCACTGGCAAAAGAAGATTTTATTATCTTGAGAAAAGATGGTTTATTTGCCTATCAACTTGCTGTGGTTGCAGATGATATCTACCAAGAAATTAGTCATGTGATTCGCGGTTGTGATTTACTTGAGCCCACAGCTCGACAATTAAGCTTTTATCCATTATTAGCAAATAAATCAAGCAAAACGACTCAACAAATACAAGCGCCACTTTTTGGTCATGTTCCACTGGCAGTAACGGAGCAAGGCTACAAACTCAGCAAACAAAATAAAGCACCTGCGATTGAAAATAATAATCCACAACCTGCGCTTTACGCTGCATTACAGTTTTTAGGTCAACAGCCACCACCCGAATTACAATATTTAAATGTTGATGAAATAATTCAATGGGCCATTATTCACTGGCAGCTTGAATCTGTACCTAAAAAGCGTGAAATCCAATTAACATAGAGCAGAAAGCTTAATAAAATAGCCAAGATGCCGTTTTTTCATTCTCTTTTATCTCTCACTGTTATATTATTGCGCCGTTATTCTTCATTTCTAAAGGCATCTATCATCAAAAGCGTGATCAATTTGTGTAAAAAAGTTTTAGGCAAAAAAAAGAAAAGTAAATCCCCTAAAAACATCGACAACTCACCACAAATTTATACGAGAGATCAACATCCAGTTTCTCGTAGTTTGATCAGCTCAAGCGCATTAAAAGTATTACATCGTTTAAATAAAGGCGGTTACGATGCTTATCTTGTTGGTGGTGGTGTGCGTGATATTTTACTCGGTTTAGCCCCAAAAGATTTTGACATTGCTACTAACGCAACTCCTGAACAAATCAAAGCATTGTTTAGAAATTGCCGTTTAATTGGTAGACGCTTTCGTTTAGCTCATATTGTTTTTGGCCGTGAAATAATTGAAGTTGCCACTTTTAGAGGACATCATGAAAGTGCGCCGAAAAAACAACAGGATTGCCAGAAAACTTCAAAGCAAAGTGAACATGGTATGTTGTTGCGCGACAATATTTATGGCTCAATTGACGAAGATGCTGAGCGCCGCGACTTCACCATAAATGCTCTTTATTACTCTTCAGCAGATTTTAAAATTTACGACTTTGCTGATGGTCTATCTGACATAAATGATAAAAAAATTCGTTTAATAGGTGATCCTGAAACTCGCTATCGTGAAGATCCAGTCCGTATGTTGCGTGCCATTCGTTTTGCTACAAAGCTTGATATGGATATTAGCGAAGAGACTCGAAGCCCAATAAAAGAACTTTCGCCATTATTAGAAAACATACCGCCAGCGCGTATGTTTGAAGAGTTTTTAAAATTATTTCTTTCTGGTAAAGCATTAAACAACTTTCATTTATTACGTGAATATCAACTGTTTCGTTATTTTTTCCCTATTGTTGATCAAGCACTTAATAATAATGATGACCCATACTTATTGCCCTTTATTGAGAAAGCATTAAAAAACACCGATGATAGAATTAATAATGACAAACGTGTTACGCCAGCGTTTTTGTTTGCCGCATTATTATGGTATCCGTTACAAAAACAAATTTCTCAATTACGCGCTCAAACACAATTAACACCTCAAGACGCATTTTTTAATGCTTTGGGCGAAATAATGTCAGAGCAACAACGCAGTATTGCGATTCCAAAGCGCTTTCAAGCAGTGATGAAAGATATCTGGATATTACAAGATAAACTGAATAAACGTGTTGGCAAACAAGCTTATAAAGCTTTTGAGCATCCAAAATTCAGAGCCGGTTACGACTTTTTACTATTACGTAGCGAAATTGAATCAACTGAAGAAAATTCCTACCTTGCTGAGTTAGCAAAATGGTGGACTGACTTTCAACAAAATAATCCTGACACGCAAGAATTAATGATTAAAAGTGTGGTGAAATCAGGCGCAACACAAAGACGCACACCAAGAAAACGACGTAAACCAAGAAGCCAGCCGGCTAAAAGTAGTGAATAATGACATTAGCTTATATTGGGCTTGGCAGTAATTTATCGGATCCAGAAGCCCAAATTCACCAAGCGATTGTAAATATTAAGTCGATTCCAAATTCACACATCACCCAAATATCTTCTTTATATTTCAGCCGTCCTATGGGACCACAAGATCAACCCGATTATATGAATGCTGTTCTGGCACTTGATACTCAATTCTCTGCGCTCGAGTTACTCGACCATTTACAAACTATTGAAAATAACGCTGGCCGTGTTCGTAAAGAAAATCGTTGGGGGGCGCGAATTTTAGATCTCGACATCCTTCTCTTTGGTGATAAAACAATAAATACTGAACGCTTAATTGTGCCTCATTATGGGATGAAAGCACGTGAATTTGTTTTGATCCCCTTAGCTGAAATTGCTGAAACGCTTTTATTACCTGACGGTGACAGTGTTTCAACGCTGGCAAAAAACATTGCTACTAATGATTTAAAAATTCATAGCCAATTAAACTCAATGCGCTAAAATAAAACTCAAATAATAATTACATAACCTTTTCAACTCTGGATATAACATGGCAAAAATTACCACAGCAACCTTACAAAAAATGAAGCAAAATGGTGAAAAAATATCCACTATTACCGCTTATGATGCAAGCTTCGCTAAATTATTTGACCAAGCAGGTATTCACGCCATTTTAATTGGCGATTCTTTAGGTATGGTTTTGCAAGGCCAAGACGATACGCTGCCTGTAGATATTGACCACATGGCTTATCATACGCAAAGCGTAAAACGCGGTGTAGAAGAAACGCTTATTATTAGCGACATGCCGTTTATGAGTTATGCGACTAAAGAACAAGCCTTTATTAATGCAGCTAAACTGATGCAAGCAGGCGCAAGCATGGTAAAAATGGAAGGCGGTTTATGGTTAGTAGAAACGATTAAAGGCCTCGTTGAACGTGGTATTCCTGTATGTGCTCATTTAGGGTTAACGCCGCAATCGGTTAATGTATTCGGCGGATTTAAAGTACAAGGCCGCGATGAAGACAAAGCACTTGAAATGATTGAACATGCCAAAGCATTAGAAGCCGCTGGCGCTCAATTATTAGTTTTAGAATGCATTCCAGCAGGTCTTGGTAAAGCCATATCAGAAGCGATAACAATTCCTACAATAGGCATTGGCGCAGGTAAAGATACTGATGGTCAAATTCTAGTCATGCATGATGCGTTAGGTATTTCTTGTAGCTATATGCCTAAATTTTCACGTAATTTTTTAATTGATACTGGCGATATTAAAAAAGCCATCGAGCTTTATATTTCAGAAGTCAGTAAAGGAAACTTCCCTGGCGATGATCACATATTTAAGTAATTTAAGTGAATTGAAGTAAGTAGTTTTAGTCATAGCGTAAAAGTAAACGGTAATAAAATATGAAAACAGTCAGTGAGATCAGTGAACTTCGTCAAATCATTAAAACTTGGCATCAACAAGGTTTAACCGTCGCATTTGTTCCTACTATGGGTAATCTACATGATGGTCATATTTCACTAGTTACCGAAGCGCACAAGCACGCTGATAAAGTTGTCTCAAGCATTTTTGTTAACCCTATGCAATTTGGCGCGAATGAAGATATTGATAACTACCCGCGTACTATGGAAGCAGATCAAAATAAGTTAATTGCCGCTAATACCGATTTACTTTTTACACCAACACCTGAAATTATTTATCCAAAAGGTTTAGATAAACAAAGTTACGTTGAAGTGCCCAATGTTTCTGAAGGCTATTGCGGAGAAAGTAGACCCGGACATTTTCGCGGTGTAGCAACGGTAGTATGTAAATTATTTAATCTGGTACAACCCGATGTGGCTTGTTTTGGATTAAAAGATTACCAACAGGTACAAGTGATTCAAACCATGGTTGAAGACTTGTCTATGCCAATCAAAATAGTCCCTGTAGAAACGATGCGAGAAACTAGCGGGCTTGCACTCAGTTCACGCAATGGCTATTTAACGGAAGAAGAATTAAAGGTAGCGCCAGCTTTAAGCCAAAATATTCAATGGTTAGCTGAGCAAGTTCAGCAGAATAACGACTTTATCGGTTTAGCGAAAAAAGCAGCCAGCTTTATTGATAATGCCGGCCTGAAAACTGACTATATTCACATTTGTCATGCACGAACGTTACAACCTGCCAGCGAAGATGATCATGAATTAGTTATTCTTGCAGCCGCACACTGTGGAAAAGCGAGATTAATTGATAACTTACAAGTGACTTTACATAAATAAAGTCTTGCTCCTCACATATAAAACACACATAAAAAAAGCGCCAACTGGCGCTTTTTTCAAACATTTTGCTAACTGACTAAGATTACTTCTTAGACAATGCACCAAAACGTTTATTGAATTTATCAACACGACCACCAGTCTCAGCAGCTTTTTGCTTACCAGTGTAGAATGGGTGACATTCTGAACATACGTCTAAATGTAAATCTTTACCTACTGTAGAACGAGTAGTGATTACGTTGCCACAAGAACAAGTTGCCTTGAACTCATTGTAATTTGGGTGGATGCCTTCTTTCATGGGGAACCTCTGTATAGGCCGTATCGCCACTTAGTCAGTAATTATTGACTGCTAAGCACCATACGAGTTAAAAATAATGGTGGCGAATGATAAAGGATCACTTTAACCACTGCAAGAGAAACTGATAAAAAATTAACCATATTGCACTTTTTTATTAATTATCTTTTTAATCGACACTCTTTCCTTGGCAACCCATCATTAAACATTCAGAATAACCTTTATGTGAGTAATAAAAAGAAGACCAATATTTTGCTGCAGGAAGTTTATATACAAGTTGCCATTCCTGTCCCTATGCGTCAGTTATTCACCTATACCGTTCCCAAAGCATTACTCACGGGAAAAAGCTTAGTTGGTGAAAGAGTGATTGTGCCTTTTGGTCATCGTCAGGTTATCGGCATTGTCACATCTCTCGATGAAGATACGCCATTAGAAAAAGAAAAACTTAAAGCTATTATTAGTCGTATAGATACTAATACTCACTTACCAGACGCTCTTCTCAAATTATTAACCTTAGCAGCGAGCTATTATCACCACCCTATTGGCGATGTTTTTCAACAAGCGCTTCCGGTGTTACTAAGAAAAACCGAACCACCTAAAACACCCGTTTGTCATTATTGGCATGTCAATGAAGGTTGTCAGCAAACTCAACTTGAAAAATTCAAGCAAGGCCGCGCTAAAAAACAAATTCAATTACTGTTGTTAATCGAAAATCATCACAAATTGACGTGGCCAGAAATTCGCACTTTAGGTTATACCAAAGCGCAATTAAACAGCTTAGAAGAGAAGCAATTCATCTCTGCGACAGAAAAGCCAATAGAAGTTTATCAATGGCAAAACGATGATTTAAATGAAAGTGATAAACTTTCTTTATCCGCTGAGCAAGCAGTTGTCGTATCTGCAGTGAACCAATCCACAGAACAATACAGCTGTCATCTCATTGATGGTGTTACTGGCAGTGGTAAAACAGAAGTTTATTTGCAAGCGATGGAAAAAGTGCTCGCTAATAATCAACAAATCCTAGTACTCGTTCCTGAAATAGGCTTGACGCCACAAACATTAAGTCGATTTGAACAGCGCTTTAATGTGCCTATTTTTTTGCACCATTCAGGATTAAATGACAAAGAACGTTTTGATACTTGGCAAAGTGCATTACAAAATTGCGCAGCGATTGTTATAGGTACTCGTTCAGCTGTTTTTAGTCCTTTACCAAAGTTAGGGCTTATTATTGTTGATGAAGAGCATGACGGTTCATTCAAGCAGCAAGACAGCTTTCGTTATCATGGTCGCGATATTGCTATATTAAGAGCAAAGCAATTAAATATTCCAATTATGTTAGGCAGTGCGACGCCAAGTTTTGAATCCTTACAAAATGCCTTAACCGGTAAATATCATTATCATCAACTAACCAAACGTGCCGGTAAAAGCGTTGAAGCGAAAATATCGCTGATTGATGTTGCGAATCAACCGTTAGAATTTGGTTTATCAAAGCCACTTAAGCAATTAATAAAAACTACCCTTAGCCGAGGCGAACAAGTTCTGGTGTTTTTAAATCGCCGTGGTTTTGCACCTGCGATTAACTGTAATGAATGTCATTGGGTGGCTGATTGCCATCGCTGTAATAAACCATATACGCTGCACCGCTCGCAAGGCCTACTGATTTGCCATCATTGTACTAGCCAAAAGCGAGTTCCTCACCAATGCCCGGACTGTGGCAGTGTACGCATAAAACCTGTTGGACAAGGTACTGAGCAAATAGAAGAATATTTAGCTGAAACATATAGTGAATACAGTACCGTACGCATTGATCGAGACAGCACACGTAAAAAAGGTGAATTAGCGAAACGTCTACAAGCGATTACCGATAAAGAACATCAAATTTTAATTGGCACGCAAATGCTCGCTAAGGGTCACCATTTTCCTGATGTTACGCTCGTTGCTATGTTAGATATTGATGGCGCATTATTCAGTTTTGACTATCGTGCCAGTGAACATATGGCGCAGTTATTAGTTCAAGTAGCAGGGCGAGCAGGTCGTGCAAGCAAGCCAGGTAAAGTCATTGTTCAAACACAATATCCACAACACCCTTTATTACAGGATTTAGTCAATAACGGTTATAGCCATTTTGCTCAACAAAGTTTAGCCGAACGAAAAATGGCTTATTTGCCCCCTTTTGGTTACCAAGCGCTTTTTCGCGCAGACGCTAATTACCCTTCTTACCCTGAAAAGTTTTTAAGGCAACTATCCCAAACGCCGATTTCATCTTGTGAAGTTGCTGGCCCTATGCCTGCTGCTATGGAGAAAAAAGCAGGAAAATATCGTTACCATTTGATTTTACAGTCAAAATCTCGCCCCGAATTACATGCAGCGATTCGGCAAATTATTCATCAAAGTCAACAAAACGAATGGCTCAATAAAGTGCGTTGGACGATTGATATCGACCCTATTGATTTAAGTTGGTAATAATCGATAAATATACAAAATAAGAAAGTGCTTGTATCAAAGCCTGTTACATACTTTTCACTAATAAAGGCGAATATTCCCTGTTAATTTCAAGTCAATTAGATAAAATGGCCGAAGATTTAGCATTCACATAGAAAAATAATTATCAATGGCTCATCAAGATTACGTATCGCGCCCACGCACTCCCAAGAAAAAGAGTAATCCTTACCAAAAAAAGCAAACAGAGGTAGCGGTAGGTATCCCCTTAAAAACTAAACTTATTGCTTTAGTATTATTAATTGCTTTATCGGCATTTGGCTATTTATTGTGGTCAATTAAAGATATTGAAACACCAACCGTTGAGCAACAGATAGAAGAATCAAAAGAAGAAAGCAACGCCAGTCAACTACCTACGCCACCAAAAGAAAAATGGCAATATATGGAACAACTAAAATCTAAAGAGGTGGAAGTAGGTGAATATGCTGTTGAAGACAAAGGCCCTTATAAGATGCAATGCGGCTCATTTAAAACGCAAAAACAAGCGGAAGTAATGAAAGCCAATATTGCTTTTTCAGGCTTATCTGCTCAAATCAGTGCAGTAAAAGGATCTACAGGTACTTGGCACAAAGTCTACTTAGGTCCATACGAAAAGAAACGAAATGCTGAAAAAGATAAACATAAATTGAACAGCAACAATATCAGCACTTGCCAAATATGGCTTTGGAAATAATTCAGCTTTATTCCCACAAAGCACCTTGAAAAGTTCACGACAGACCCTTATTTATTCTACATTGATATCGCTGATATTCTTGTATCAGCATAAATTTAGAGGTTTGTTGTGACTACTATCGTATCTGTAAGACGCAATGGCAAAGTAGCTATTGGTGGCGATGGCCAAGTTTCTCTTGGCAATACTGTAATGAAAGGTAACGCAAAAAAAGTGCGTCGTTTATATAACGATAAAGTACTCGCAGGTTTTGCGGGCGGCACAGCCGATGCTTTCACTCTTTTTGAACGTTTTGAAAGTAAACTTGAACAACACCAAGGACACTTAACCAAAGCCGCTGTTTAATTAGCGAAAGACTGGCGTAGTGATCGCGCATTAAGAAAACTTGAAGCTTTATTAGCCGTAGCTGATGAAACGGCTTCATTAATCATCACCGGCAATGGTGATGTTGTACAACCAGAACATGACTTAATTGCCATTGGCAGCGGTGGTAATTTTGCTCAATCGGCCGCAACAGCTCTATTAGAAAACACCGAGCTTTCAGCAAAAGAAATTGTTGAAAAATCATTAAAAATTGCTGGTGACATTTGTGTGTTTACCAATCATTCTCAAACAATTGACGAGCTATAAATTTGAATTGATAGATCGATTCTCTAGAAAATAGTCCAAAGATATTGCCCAGCAGTAAGGAATTAAATATGTCTAACATGACCCCCCGTGAAATAGTTCACGAACTCGATAGCCACATTGTTGGTCAAGCCGACGCAAAACGTGCCGTTGCCATTGCATTACGTAATCGCTGGCGCCGTATGCAATTAAATGAAGAATTGCGTAACGAAGTTACCCCTAAAAATATTTTGATGATAGGCCCGACCGGTGTTGGTAAAACAGAGATTGCTCGTCGCTTAGCAAAACTGGCTAATGCCCCTTTTATAAAAGTAGAAGCAACAAAATTTACCGAAGTGGGCTATGTAGGTAAAGAAGTT
>JAQWHO010000011.1 GCA_029249355.1 Thalassotalea sp. | reverse complement strand
GCTGCTTTCTTCATACGCGACAATCAAAGTTTGAATTGATTAAAGATATGAAGAAAGCGGAGTCTCCATATAAGATTAATGAGCTGTGTCGAGTCTTTGGCATTAGTTTGAGCAGTTATTATTACAAGCCCGTTACTACTAATATAGATAACCTCTCTCCACTATTTGAAATAAATGATTTCGACCTCATAAACTTTACAAAACTCTAAGTAAGGATAAACCTAAAAATAAACTATAAAAAAAGTTTACAATTAAATCAAATTAATTTGTAAACTTTTATTTTAGGTTCTTATTTTTATTAAGCTACAGAAAGAAACTTAACAAAAACTACTCTTTAGTAAGGGCTAGAATGGAATATCATCGTCAAAATCAATCGTTGGCTCTTGAGGATTTACCTTTGGCGCTTGTGGTTGATTTTGCTGACCTTGATTAGCAAATCCGCCTTGCTGTCCTTGTTGAGCATAACCACCTTGCTGCTGTGGTGCTTGTTGTTGATAACCACCTTGCTGCTGCGGTGCTTTATAAACAGGTTGTTGAGCTGGTTTTTGCTGACCTTGATTTGAAAAACCACCAGTATGTTGACCTTGTGCTGCAAAACCACCTGATTGTTGTGGTGCATTTTGGCTTTGACCAGAGAAACCACCAGATTGTTGACCACCACCTTGTCCACGAGAATCAAGCATTTGCATTTCGTTTGCGACAATTTCAGTGGTGTATTGATCAGCGCCTTGCTGGTTTTGCCATTTACGTGTTTGTAAACGACCTTCTAAATACACTTTAGAGCCTTTTTTCAAATACTCGCCGGCAATTTCAGCTAAACGTTGATAAATAACTATGCGGTGCCATTCAGTTTTTTCTTTTTGTTCACCCGTTTGCTTGTCTTTCCAAGTTTCAGATGTCGCAACAGTGAAATTTGCGACAGCACTGCCGTTTGGCATAAAACGAACTTCAGGATCTTGTCCCAAGTTTCCAACAATGATTACTTTATTTACGCCGCGACTTGCCATGTATATCTCTCACTAATATTGTGCAGTAATTGCTAAACTACTGACTAAAAAGCACTAACTCTATTATAAAAAATGGTGTGCTTTCGGGTTAAACGGATAAGCGAACCATTCTATATCACCACCTTTTTAAATGCGATAGTTCTATAAATAAATATTTTATACCTTTAAATACTCTGTCATTTTATCAACAATTTCTTGCGGTATTTTCACCGTTTTTTGTTGTTCATAGTCAAAATGCACCATAACTGCAGTCCCAGAAGCGCGAAGCTCATTTTGCTGCCATAACTCTTGATAAACATCAAACGATGAACCACCAATTCTGCCAATATAAGTACGCAGCTCCATAGGATATTCATAAAACATTTGTCCATGAAAAGTTGCATCAATTTTTGCTAAAATTAACCGCCATTTTTTCAAATTCAAATCGGGTGTAAACCAACGGAAAACTCCATCACGTGCGCCCTCAAACCAAATTGGCACCATGGTATTGTTAATGTGACCTAATGCATCGGTATCGCTAAATCTTGGATTGAAATTTTCACTAAAATATTTATTCGACATAAAAACAAACTCTCTTTATTCGTCTATACAAAACAATTCAGTTGTAGTGTATTCTTTTAATGGGATTAAAAATAAAAAACAATTATGACAGATTTTATCGAAATTTATCCAGACACTTTATCGCCAGACTTTTGCCAAAAGTTTATTGCCTCTTTTGATAACAGCCCATACAAAAACAAAGGTAGAACGGGTGGCGGCGTTGACACGGAGAAAAAGCTCAGTGAAGATATTTATTTAAATCAACATATTGAATTTAAAGATCAGCTTAATCAAATAACACAAGCTTGTACCAGTAAAGTCGTTGATTATATGGGGAAGTATTTTTTTAGCCTTATCGGATCAATTTCATTAGTGATGGAAGATCCAGTAACCAAAAAACCTGTGCAACTTACCGAAGACAATTTTAATGAAGTGGGTAAGCCTAATATTCTTAATTTAATTAAGTATTTATTTCGTCTAGCACCAATTAACGCCCAAAAATATCAGAAAAATGAAGGGAATTATAAGTATTGGCATTCTGAAATATTCCCCCAACAAGGCCATAATGATGCATTGCATCGCACATTACTTATCCTTTTATACCTCAATGATGTTGAAGAAGGTGGCGAAACTGATTTTTATTATCAAAATAGAAGCATTAAACCGAAAGCAGGGAGTATGATAATAGCGCCTTGCGGGTTTACTCATACACATAGAGGAAATATACCTGTCTCCTCTAATAAATACGTGCTTACTTCTTGGGTTTTATATAACCCAGCTGAACGAATTTATACGCAGCAATAACTATTAACAATGAGAGCTTTATGAAAAACATTATATTACTTATTTGTCTTCTCGTTAGTCTAAATGTCCTAGCAGAGGCAGGCAAAAAAGCCCCTGATAGGCAAGTAGATAAAGGTCCTTATAACAAAATTATACTTCGTGGCGGAATTATTGTTAATGGAGAAGGAGCGCCCGCAAGAGGACCGATGGATATTGTTATTGAGAATGATCGTATTACTCGCATTGTTAATGTTGGCAACCCAGGAGTGCCAATCATAAGTCAAAACCGTCCTATAGCGAAAAAAGGTGATTTAGAAATAGATGTTCAAGGGCAATATATCTTGCCCGGTTTTATCGATATGCATGGTCATATTGGTGGTAGTGCCGATAATATCCCCGCGGAATATGTGTTCAAGCTTTGGTTAGCTCACGGTATAACAACAGTGAGAGAGCCAGGAAGTTTTAATGGCATAGATTGGGTAATGGATCATGTAGAACGCAGTAATAAAAATTCGATTACAGCACCTAGAATTATTCCTTATGTGGGATTTGGTATGGGCCAAACAGATCCTATAACTACGCCTGAACAAGCAAAGAGCTGGGTTAAAAAAATAGCAAAGCAAGGAGCAAAAGGTATTAAGTTTTTTGGAGCTCCACCAAAAATAATGTCTGCTGCATTAAGTGAAGCTAAAAAACAAAATTTAGGGTCAATGATGCATCATGCTCAGCTTGAAGTCACCAATATGAATGTGGTTGATTCTGCTCGTTTAGGACTGACAACAATGGAGCATTGGTATGGTCTTCCTGAAGCTCTATTTAATCATCAACATATTCAAAACTATTCCCCCGATTATAACTACAATAATGAACAAGATAGATTCGGTGAAGCGGGCCGCTTATGGCAACAGGCTGCTTTACCAAGCAGTGAAACATGGGAGCAAGTGAGAAACGAATTAATTTCGTTAGATTTTACTATTAATCCCACCATGACTATTTATGAAGCAAGTCGCGACTTAATGCGTGAAATGAATGCTGACTGGCATAATGACTATAC
>JAQWHO010000010.1 GCA_029249355.1 Thalassotalea sp. | reverse complement strand
CCATTAAGGGTAAGTTGAGTATTTATTATTCCTTTTAATAACGTAAGCTCGGGGAAAAGCGATTTTAAAGGTGAAAGACTATAATCATTGAGCCTAATATGGCTGTCGACAATTCTATTATTGGCTAATAAAACTGAAAATTTTGCGGATAATATTTCAGCAGGATTGTCAGTAGCTCTTTTAACACTAGTGTTTTCAGCGCTCATTGTGATAAGTTCTGAACGACTATCTACAGTATCTTTAATGATATTATGAGAAAATAAAGCAATACCTCCATTAACGCTATCTTTGATTATTTTTAAATTTAATAGCCCACTTTGCCACTCTACTATTTTTTGTTGATTATCTTCATCATCAATCTTTATATCTCCGGCACTAATCAACAGTTTTGCATCAACGGATGGAGACATATCTGGCTGCCAATTAATGACTATATCCCCATCAAACGAATTATCTAAATGTAGGTTACTAGGAATAAATGGTTTTATTAGCTCTGTATTTAATTTAATAGTTAGCGCAAGTTCGCCTTGATCTAGGCTTACGGTTATATCTTCTTTAATGCACAATTGAGAGTTAGCTTCTTGCCAACAATGTTTATTAATCGCTAGTTTTTTATCTGCTTTGTGATACACCAAGGTTATTGGCTGGTTTGATGTAAAAACATGATCCTCTATAGCAAATGTTGGCTGTTGTGTTTCTACTTTCCATTGCCTTTTTTCTGGGAAATATTGACTATTTAGTAATAAATTTAACGATGAATCACCCTGCCATGCTAATGATGTTTTTTGTTGATTTAAGTCGCCAACACTCGCCAAACTGACATTATGTATTGAGTGTTCACCCATATTTATTAACGGACTTACCAGGTTAATTTGATGTTGATGATTATTTAATGGCTGATATTTTGCGTCAAAACTAATCGAATCGCTAAATAAGTTAGCCATTAATAGTTTTTTTATTTCTCCTTGTAAATTGATTTCAGGCTGTAAAATAGGCCCATTAATAGCAATTTTTGTACTTAAATTACTTTCAAAATCTTTTAACCATAAACTCGTGCTATTAATATTTGCCATGCCTTCAACATGCCAGTTTTGATCGCTATATCCTTTTAAATGCAGCGCTATATCACCATAATCAACTTTTAGCTCACTTGGAGTCAACTGACCTTTATGGTTAATATCTACATTAGCTTTTGCATTAAGTTTAATATTGTTAACTTCTCCTGTTAGCGTTGAATTTAAAACGCTAAACGCCCATTCTTTGTCTTGCCAAAATCCTTTGCTGTTAACATTCCCTTGTACTCGACCTGATAAACGCTTGTCGATATTAGGTAATGTTATACCGGAAGAATTAACGTTAACATCCCACAATAACCGATCGCCTAACGCTAACTCTCCCGTCATAGTTAAGTTGTTATTTGAATTAAGTTCTTCAAAATGCAAAGTTTTTATCTTAAAAATTTGTTCACTATACATTGCATTTAATTCAAGTGTTGCATCGTGATAGCCATAACCAGTGACCTTACTTTTTAACTCAACAACATGGCTGTTTATATCTCCCTGACTTTTAAATAATAGTGTTGACGGAGTGATGAACTCAGTAATTTCATTAGGTAAAATATACTGACTTATATCAGCGCTTAATGAATAAGGGAGGTTGGCATCGGTAACATTTATTGTCATATCGGCGATAAATGCTAACTCGCCTTCACTATTTAGATTAGTTTCTAGTTGGGATAAATTTCCATGTAATAACACTTGTTGCGTTGAATGATTAAGTTGCGGTAATAATTCAAATTCTTCAATTGCACTATTAAGCGTTAAGTCAATTTTATAAGGGGGAATAAAATCAACTTTACCTTTTAAAGATAACTCTCCTACGGTATTTACTTTTGATGATAATTGCTCAATTGATAGTTGAGTTTTAAACCATGATAAACGGGCAACTGCATTATCTATAGATAGCAGGCTATTTTTATCCCCCGTTTTTTTTACTTCATTTACTGTCACTTTTTTTACATCAAATGATTTTATCGTTAACTTAAAAGGTGAATATAAAGTAGGAACTGATGCCAATGCCCAAGTCGAGGGTTCTATTGATGGATTACCTGTTGTTGCTGTGGGTGTTTTGGCAGAAGCATCTGCCACTAACAAATTAAGATGAGCTGATGCCAATGTCGACTTTTCTATGTTTATCGCTATGGTATTGAGTACATTTTTACTGACAGATAAAGCGCTCGAAAAATCCGTTAGCTTAACTTCTACTCCTTGGCTTTTTATTTGCGCTTTGGCTAAAGTGAATTTTTTCATTTTAATATTAAAGGGCAAAGTAATGTTTGAAAAGTTAAGTGGTTGCTCTTCAAGAGTTTCAGGCACGACTAACTGCCCTTCTTTTATGCTCACATGCAGCGCTGCGATACTGAGTTCATCAATACATAATTGATTTTTCCAAAGACACCTTAAATGCAACTGTAAATTAATATCTTTTGCTTTCATGACTAAGTTGTCATTATTAATGGTGAGTTCCTTTAAGGTTAAATCTTTTAATAAAGCTCCGCTTTTGTATTCTGCCTGTATGGGGGAAACGCCTTTAACGATAAAAAAAGTTAGCTGTGCCCCCCACGGCGTTGACAGTAATATTGCGAGAAAACACAATAGCGCTGTGAGTAAGGTCATTAACCCTATGCTCGCGCGTTTATAGCTCATAACTCAGCGCCAATACTAAAGTGAATACGCCATGAAGGATCGTCCTCACTTATTGGATAGCCGAGCGCAAATCGAATGGGGCCAATCGGCGAAATATAATGAATCCCGGTACCAATAGAATAAACAAAATCTAGTTTGTCAGTATCGTTAATACTACCGCCATCAGCAAATAACGCACCGCGCCACTCATTAGAAAAGTAATATTGATATTCCATACTCGCAACTAGCATATTGGTACCCCCGACAACTATACTTTTTCCTGCGTTAACTCCTTGCGAAAGCGTTACCTTTGGCCCTACTGATTGATAGGCAAAACCACGAATACTTTGATCGCCACCCGCATAAAAACGTAGTGAAGGAGAAAGTTCTTGGTCTTCATCGTTTTTAACATAAACGTAACCAACTTCTGTACGGGCGACAAAACGGTGCTTAGGAGCAAGAAGTGAAATATATTTCCAACGGGCATTAAAGCGCAAAAAAGACGTTTCAGAATTAAACTTTTCATAACTCCCTTCTAAATTATAATATTCACGAAATCCATTGGTTGGATCTAAAACTGATCCCTGCCATTCTTTATCTGACCAGGATAAGCCTGGAATAAAATAACTGGCATCGTCAAAAATGCCATCGGTTCGCCACTCTTCAGTTAAGTGTCTGATATAAGGTTGTCGTAATATTTCATCTTCAAGGTAAACACGCCCCATTTGCAGAGAAAAAAACTGACTCGTTAAGTCACCATAGTCATTTTCTTCTAAAAGCGCTTTGAACTGTAATATATCGTTGTTGGGATGTGTAAGAGGAATACCGTAAATAAAATGCCCTGTTGGATTTATTTTTGAGTAGGATAATCTTGTTTCTTGACGATGCCCTAAGCGATTAACTAAAGGTGTTTTCCAACCAAATGAAAAGTTTCCTTTGGTGTCTGTTGCATAACCAAGCCCTAAATCCAACTGATGGCTTTTTT
>JAQWHO010000009.1 GCA_029249355.1 Thalassotalea sp. | reverse complement strand
TTAACTTCGTTGCTGCAGGCCTTGCCCGAAGCGAGATGCGCATTCTACGCACCTGAGATTTAATGTCAACATTTTATTTAAAGTTTTTTCTGATTATTTCAAAAAAGTTTTTAAACGTTGTCAAAGGTTTTGCTATCAATTAAGTTAACTAAACCACTTAAAACTCGCTTCTCAGGTCTCCCTGAAGAAGTGGAGCGCATTTTAGAGATTTCTCACCTCACGTCAACCCTTTTTTGAAGATTAATTTAAATAAAAGTCTGAATGATTAAAAATAGTACAAAGAGTGTTTTTTTACTAGGTCAAATATGAAAAAAGAGTGCAATTAGCACTCTTTTACATAAACAAGTTAAAGAAACGAATAGTATAAAATACTACTTTTCTTTTTCTGTATTTATTTTATCTACATTATCTTTGCTTTTTGCTGATGTAAACTCTGCATCTTTATTATCACCAACAACATGTTCGAGTTTTAATTTTTTCACTGTTCTAATTGTTGTAAAAGGTCCTGAACACGCATAAAGAACAAAGATCGTTGTTAATAGCTCGGCTGGACTTGCCGCAACGATAACGAACACCAAAACAATTAATAAGACAACTATAAAGTTTACTTTGCCTTTCCAGTCAACATCTTTAAAACTGTTATACCTAAAATTACTTACCATCAGCAATCCGCTAACTATGGTAATAAGCCCCATAATGAAGCCAAAATCTTGTCCATTTAACTGATACTCTGTACCTAACCAAACTAAACTCGCTATTACTGCAGCAGCAGCAGGGCTTGCAAGACCTTGAAAATACCTTTTGTCTGCGACGCCAACTTGAGTATTAAACCGTGCAAGTCTTAACGCTGCAGCCGCCACGAATACAAACGCCGCTAGCCAGCCAAATTTTCCCATTCCTGATAATGCCCAGTTGTAAGCAACAATACCTGGTGCTATGCCGAATGAAACCATATCTGCCATACTGTCATATTCTGCACCAAATTCACTTTGTGTATTAGTCATTCTCGCGACTCTTCCATCAAGCCCATCAAAAATCATCGCAACAAAAATCGCAATAGACGCACTTTCAAAGTGATTATTCATCGATGAAACAACAGCAAAGAAGCCAGAAAATAATCCTGCTGTTGTTAGTAAATTAGGTAATAAATATATTCCGCGAGTCGGTGTTTGTTCGGATGAGTTTTTATTTGGCATAATTTGGAATAGAAGAATAATTTTAATAAAAATATAAGCGTAATCTAACATACCTATTATCGGTTAGCATATAAAAAGTACGGTAAAGTCAGGAAATCGACCGGAATGTTTGTAAACTTCGAATTGACTTGTTATAAGTTCTATATAGGTATTTATTTTCAATAATGAAAATAACAATCAGGTAATTAGTATGAAAATTCAAAAATATACATTAGGGTTTATTTTATTGAGCTCCTTTAGTTACGCCATCGCTGATAAAGTTATCGTTTATCGATGGGTCGACAGTAATAATGTTGTCCACTTTAGTCAGTATCAACCTAAACACGATGATTACACCGAATTATCGATGTCTAATGCAACAATAGCGAAAGAAGAAACAACATCTGATATACCTGAAAAAACAATTGAAACACCAACTAACTTTGCAGCAATTAAAAATAAATGTGAAGAAGCCAAAGCGAACGTTACTACTTTAAAAGGGTTTGATAAAATTCAATACACAAACTCAAAAGGTGAATTGCAAGTATTAACCGAGCAAGAAAAAATTCAACAATTAGCAATTAATGAAAAACAGGTAGAAGTATATTGCGGCAGTGAGTAGTAATTTTAGACATAAAAAAAAGAGCCTTTAGGCTCTTTTTTTTATTAAGTAAACTATCGATTAACGACGTAAACCTAATTTACCGATTAACGTAGTATAACGTTCAACGTTTTTGCCTTTTAAATAATCAAGCAATTTACGACGTTGACTTACCATACGTAATAAACCACGACGTGAATGGTGATCATGGATATGAGTTTTGAAATGACCTTGAAGATGGTTAATTTGCGTAGTTAATAAAGCAACTTGAACCTCAGGAGAACCTGTATCACCTTCTTTTTGAGCATATTCTGCAACGATTGCAGCTTTTTCTGTAGCATTTAAAGACATTTTTAATCCTTAGTGTGAAATACCTTAATTGGTATTAAAATAAATCCCATCCGCCAAACACTAATTCAGCTGAGATGGTAAAAGAGCGCGCATTCTACCAGTTAACAACGTAATTGCAAGCTTTTGGTTAAGCCTTATTTATATTAAATTTATAAGGCTTTATTGATGGTTAGGTTCAATAACAACAATTCGTTTAGGAGCAACCAAACCGTTATCATCAATATGACCTATACCAATAAACTCACCATCTTGTATATTTTCACCAACAAACACTTGAACTAAACCATCTGTAGGAGCGTTACTCGCTTGAACGGGATTCCCGTGCCGTAAGAAATTTGCTGACATGTCATCAACAAATACAGCCGGTATACCGTCACATGCTGAGGTCATTGGTAATAATAAAGGATCTAATAATAATGATGGTGAAATTTCTTGTTCATTCGCTTGCTCAAATAATGATTCAAGATACTCCATTGAAACCATTTTATCGGTAGGATAATTCCCCACGGCACTGCGATGTAGATGAGCAACATGCGCGCCACAACCTAAAATTTCGCCTAAATCATCAACGATAGTTCTAATATAAGTACCTTTAGATACATGAATATCTAGATCTACCTCGTCATTTTCAAACCTTAACAGCGTTAAATGAAAGACGGTAATATCGCGTGACTCTCTTGGTACTTCGATTCCTTCACGAGCATATTTGTATAAAGGCTGACCTTGATATTTTAATGCTGAATACATTGAAGGAACTTGCTGAGTAGTACCACGGAATGAATCGAGTGCAGTTATTAGTTCTTTCTCGGTAACCTTTACAGGTTTATTTGAAACAACTTCACCGTCTGCATCACTGGTTGTTGTGCGAATACCAAGTTTAGCTGTTACCTGATATCTTTTATCAGTATCTAATAAAAACTGTGAAAACTTTGTACCTTCACCCAAACAAATAGGAAGCATGCCGGTTGCTAACGGATCTAAAGCGCCGGTGTGCCCTGCTTTTTGAGCAAAGTATATTCGTTTAACTTTCTGTAAAGCATTATTTGATGACATTTCATAAGGCTTATCCAATAATAATACACCATTTATAGGACGGCCTTTTCTTCGTTTAGCCATTTACTTATTCTGCTCCTGGCTCTACGTTAGAATCATTTTCGTGATTCTTTTCATCTTCAGCGACAGCTTTATCAACAAGGTTACTCATACGAACACCTTCAACCATAGACTTGTCATAGACAAATCGTAATTCGGGCATAATACGCGCTTTAATACGTTTGGCTAATAAAGTACGAATATAGCTAGAAGCTTCATTCAGTATTTTAATTGATTCATCGACATTTTGGCCTTCAAGTGTAAAAAAGGTAACAAAAATTTTGGCATAAGCTAAATCGCGAGTAATTTCTACTGCGTTAACCGTTACCATACCCAAGCGAGGATCTTTAACTTCTCGTTGAATAATCATCGCTATTTCTTTTTGAATTTCTTGACTGACTCTGTCGGTACGAGCAAATTCTCTTGCCATAATGGCTACTCCTAATAACGCTATAAAACTAAATTAAAGATAGATTTTATAGCAAAAAATGGAGGCTAAGCCCCCATTTTATTAAATATATTGTTGTTCAATATTGAAGCTGTTGATAACTAGGGCAAACAAAGCACAGAGTTGACGTTAGTCAATGAGTGATTTCGAGCCGATATCGATAGCAACAGCAATAATATTAATTACAATGTACGTTGAACTTCAACCGTTTCAAATACTTCGATTTGATCACCAACACGCACATCGTTGTAGTTTTTAACACCGATACCACATTCAGTATCTTTACGAACTTCTTGAACATCGTCTTTAAAGCGACGTAGAGACTCAAGTTCACCTTCGTAAATAACCACGTTGTCACGTAGTACGCGAATTGGCGCTGAACGTTTAATAATACCTTCAGTTACCATACAACCGGCAATAGCACCAATTTTCGGCGACTTAAATACGTCACGTACTTGAGCAAGACCAATGATTTCTTGTTTAAACTCAGGAGCAAGCATACCGCTCATGGCTTGTTTAACTTCATCAATCAATGCATAGATAACACTGTAGTAACGTAAATCGATTTTTTCAGTTTCAATAACTTTACGTGCAGCTGCATCAGCACGAACATTAAAGCCAACAACTATTGCATTTGAAGCCGCAGCTAAAGTTGCGTCAGTTTCAGTGATACCACCTACACCTGAGCCAATAATTTTAACTTTAACTTCATCTGTTGAAAGTTTAACAAGTGAATCAGAGATCGCTTCAAGTGAACCTTGTACGTCCGATTTAATGACAACATTAACTTCAGAAATATCACCTTCTGCCATGTTAGCAAACATGTTTTCAAGTTTAGATTTCTGCTGACGAGCCAATTTCACATCACGGAATTTACCTTGACGATATAAAGCTACTTCACGTGCTTTCTTCTCATCTTTAACAACAGTCGCTTCATCACCTGATTGTGGCACACCACTTAAACCAAGGATCTCAACTGGAATTGAAGGACCAGCAGATTGAATAGCTCTGCCATTTTCATCACGCATAGCACGCACACGGCCATATTCTAAGCCACATAGTACGATATCGCCTTGATTCAAAGTACCTTCTTGAACAAGAACAGTCGCAACCGGACCACGACCTTTATCTAATTTAGATTCAACAACTACACCGCTTGCCATTTTATCAACAACAGCTGTTAGTTCTAATACTTCTGATTGAAGAAGAATTGAGTCTAATAACTCATCAATCCCTAAGCCTGTTTTAGCTGAAACATGA
>JAQWHO010000008.1 GCA_029249355.1 Thalassotalea sp. | reverse complement strand
CCACGATCGAGTACCCAAATCCATTTGTCGTCTTTATCTTTTACGCGATAAGTCGCTTCAAAATGCTCTGTTTTATCTTCAAAATGCTCTTGTAGAGCATGAGTGATGCGCGCAATATCGGCTTGGTTAATGTTGGTTTCATTATCCCCGTCATTACCTAAGTTTCGCTTACCATCTTGTGGGAATTCTAATATCCCCCATATATTGGAACGATATATTTTTCCACGTTTTATGTTCCAATCCCACATTTCATCGCCACTTCCCCAAAGAGAAAGTTTGAGTCGTTCTTCACTTGCTTTTATTTGTAAATGGTACAAACGTTTATGGCGAAATTGCTGTAATAAGTAAGCCATAACAAGAAATACGATTAACGTGTAAATTAGCACTGCACTGTTTGATAA
Source organism: Thalassotalea sp. (assembly GCA_029249355.1). Lineage (GTDB taxonomy): Bacteria > Pseudomonadota > Gammaproteobacteria > Enterobacterales > Alteromonadaceae > Thalassotalea_H. The sequence continues at coordinate 8,542 of JAQWHO010000008.1, read as the reverse complement.
CCACCAAGGAGGTAATATTTTTATGTCGATAGATTTAGATTTAAAAATTTTCGGGTCGTAAATATCAAATGCTTGTACTTCAAAGGTATACGTACCCGCATTTAGATTGGTATAAGTTGCTCTAAGATTATTACTATCTGTTTCAAGCCAGTTTTCATCTACACCTATAAGTTTATAACGGTAGCCCAGTTGGTTTGGTAATTTCGCATTCGGTGAAGAAAACTCGATACTAAAAGGTGAATGAATATATTGTAATTTTATACTCGATAAACTGTTTAATTGGGCTGGAAGTGTATAGTTTTTAGTTCGTTTCGTTTCTTCAATATTTATTTTTTTATTGGCTATTAACAAATTGGACAATACAGGGGTATTTATTATTTGTTTAGTTTCTAATAGTTCATACGGAGAAAATTTGTAGTAACCATTCATTGAACCAATGTATATATATTCATCTGAAGATTTTAAATGTGAGCCGCTAATAAATTCGTTTGTAGATAGAATATAGTCTTGACTAAAAATGCGTACTTTTTCGGTGTTTTTTTCTATATATATTAATTTATTATTTGTAACGGCCCAGCCATTATTATTCTTATCAATTAATATTGAGTATATATCTTTATTCAGTAAGTTTGAGTTTTGATTTATCACGTTACTTTTTAGGTTTTTTTTCTCAAGAATTAACACCCCTTGTTCTGAAGCAATCCAAACGTCATTCTCCCCAATCCCGACACTTATTGAATTTGATAATGTGAATTCATGGGAGTCAAAATCTAAGACAAATTCAAAATTTAATTTATTTAAATTAAATTTATAAAGCTTCCCTTGTTCACTAATTGACCATATATTGTTAGTGAAATTGTCATATTTTAGATGTGTGATTTTTTCATTTTCAGGAAGTTGATAACGATTGATTTTTTTATCAATTAAGTTGAAATTAGCTAAATTACCATTTAATTCAATAAGCCAAAGATTATTATTTTTATATTGAATAAAAGTATCGGTATTAAACTTAATATTGTCATTCCATTCATCTATTTGGGTAGTTATTTTCGTTTCAATATTAAATTTGCTTAATTCTGCTTGAGTTGAGAATAATAAAATTTCGCTATCATTTTTTGGTATTATTTGGAATATATCATCCACAGCTAGTTGGAAATCTTTTATTACCTCTGATTTTGAAATATTTCTAAGCAAAGTTTGATTTAGGATTAGCCAAATACTTCCGTTAGGTGATTCGTAAATAGAATCAACCATATTTAAACCATATGAATTACTGATGTGGTTGATTTTTGTACTGATGGGGTTGAAGGTATTTACACCTTTTCCATATGTACTTACCCAGATATTATTCTCTTTATCTTTCATTACTCCCATTAAATAATTTAAGGATAATGAATTGTTTTCTTTACTCGCTTTTACGCTATAGATTTGATCGTCAGTAATATTGATTATATGAAGGCCGTTTTCAGAAGCAGCAAAAACTTGAGTTTTATTATAAAGTATTAAACTTCTTATTTTTGTTGTACTTTTTTCAGAAAAATTTTCTCTATCTAAGTAATGCTTCTTTAACTTATATTCTTTATTTATTACGTAGATGCCATTTTCAGATGCTAACCAATATCTATTATCGATTTCCTTTACATCATAAAGAGAGTCAATTTTTAGGGTTAAGTCCCATTTGTTTTTTTCGTTTAATTTAAAAGCGTATGTAAATTCATCATCAACTATATACACTCCATTATCAAAAGTACCTAGCCAGTAATAGCCTAAATGATCTTGAAAAATGGTTTTTATTTCTTTTAATTGCTCTTCAAAACCTCTTATTCTCTTCCTAATAAAAGTATTATCTTCAGAATTAAACTTTTGAATACCCTTTTCTGTTGATACCCAAATAGTGCCATTATTATCTTGATATATATCCCAAATGTAATTGTCGTATAGAGAATTACTTTCACTTTCAATAGAGTAAAAATTTTCAAAATTATCTAATTTTTTATTATATTTACTTAGACCGCCTTCCGTTCCTATCCATATTTCTCCAGAATCATCAATAAACAACTTTCTAATGAAATTATTAACTATTGAATTCGGATCTGATATGTTTTTCTTATAATGTATAATGTTTTTTCCATCATATTTATTTAAACCATTTTCTGTGGCGATCCATATAAAGCCATCATTATCTTGAACTATATCAAAGACATTATTTTGTGAAAGGCCATCTCCCGCTGTAAGGTGTTTGAATTTTAAACGTTCATCAAAAGTTGCAGGAGTTGCCGATGAAGAAAAACTAAAACCTATGAAAAGTAAGAATAATAGCGGTAATAAAATCAGCGAGTTACGGGATAAAAAAGCAGAGCTAATAAACGACAATTGCACAAATACGACCTTGCTTAACATTTAATTATTCTTATGAAGGCCACTATTACAAAGGATGGCAGCGATTAAGTCAACTTTTTAGCAACGTCTGAGCGTTAGCCATGGCTTATAGCCAAATTTAGTTGTCTAAATCTTATCGGCAAGGTTAGTATTTTATTGAGCAATTTTTGAAAATATTTTCTAACGATTGATTTATATTTTCGATGTTGATTTTATTTTCGTCATCTTTTGTTTGTTTTGTCGACAGTAAACAGAATCTATCGATAACTTTTTGATTATTCGTTATTTCTGTCAATAAATATTCAGATATATCTTTTTTAGAAAGTGACAAAATTGTTTCTATGAGGCGTTGTTTTTGTTTGAAATCAGTTTCCTTATTACAAATTGAAGCCCAAAATCGCTGACTCTTAATACGCAAACTGGTGTCTTTTTCTTGTAATTGACTAGCAAGCCCATGTTGTAGGTGTTGCCAATCTTCTTCTGGCATATGTTCGACAACCAAATGACAGCCATTGATGAACTCATCCATTGCCTCAAGTAAATGACTTGCTTCAAAATTAGGTGATTGTATATAAAAAGCAATGCCAGGGTAACGGTTAATCGGCACAAAGCTAACACCAACTAAATAACCATATTGTTTTTCTGTACGCATTTGATGGAAAAACTGTGGTGACAAAATTTGACTGGCGATCATCGTTTTAGCAATCGTAGCTAAACTTCTTTCAGCCATTGGATAATATATGACGCCTGCATAATCATGCTCTGGAAGATTAAGTGGATACTGAATACTTCCTTGATTTTGTATGCTTAATATGGGGATTTTTACTTGAAATGTTTGATCATATTGACCATTGAAAGCTTGTTTTATTATTGATTGTATTTCAATGGCGTCTTGTTCACGCCAATTTCCGTGCACTAATACTTCTAAGGTTATTTCATTAAATATTGTGTGACAAAATTGATTGAAGGTTTGAAAATCAACATTAGCCAATGCATTTGATAATACTTCAGGGCTCGGACTTTTTGGCTGCATGGTTGAACTTAGCACAGAAAATAGCTGAGAAATTGATTTACTATTATCGGCATTTTGCCAATGATTAATAATATGTTGCTTCATTAATTTAAATGTTTTTTCTGAAAAAGAAAACATTTGTAACTCGGATAAAAGTTGTTCGAGTAAATAACCTTGTTTCTCACTTACCCCGGAGAGTTGAAGCGTTAAACCTCCCTGATGAGAATATAAATGATAATGAATACCGGCTAATTCAGCGTCATAATGTTGTTCGATCACTGACTCTGTATATAAATCTACAAACAGTCGGGTCATTGCTATATTCGCGTCGTTTTCAAGTGTGACCGGACTATCTATACCTATGTATATATAGCCCTTTGGCACATTAAACGTGTGATCTTGTTTGAACCAAAAGTTTAAACCGTTTTCTTGGCTTAACAAATATGGTGTGGTGAGAGTATCTTGATTTTTCAAGCCAAAAATTTCAGGTTTTTCAACAATGTAGTTGTTTTCTGGAGGAAGTGATAATTGTTGAATTAATTGGCATTGCTGCCATTTACTTATTTGTTCTGGAGAAATTTTATTCACTTGATAGGGCACTTGATACCAGCGACTGACTTTATCGGTGGATACGTTTTGGTTAATAAAAATAGTGCGCATATTTTCTGGAGTTAAATAATCGAGCAGAGTAGTTAATTTTTGGTGATTCATCTTTTCCATGACATAGTCACCAAATATGTAATCTTCTTGAGGGTAATGTTGCATATTGATCACTAACTGGCTAACTGAATCCATCGGTTTCATTTTTTCATGGTAATGAAAGGAAAGCTCAGCGATTGATTTTTTTTCTTGATAATAATACTCGGCAAGTGGTGCTTGTTTTAACAAGTAAATATAAGAAAATACAATTGATATAATGTCATCAACATGTTCAGCGCCGTCTTTTGTTAAACTGATGCTGATATTGAAATCTTTGAAGTTATAGCCATTTACCCCTGAACCTGCTGTTAACCCTAATGCCCATTGATTTTTCTTCAGTAAAGACAGTACAGAGTTTGGCCCTTCATGTCCTATTAAATAGGAAATAAGTGATTCTGGTTTTTCGCGATAAAGATCATCAATACTCGGCATTGCAAAGCTGATGATGAGTTGACGATCATTTTTAACTGGCTTAACGTTCAGGCTTATTTGCTGATGTTCGGGTAAATATAACGGCACGTCGGGCTTAATCTTAGTGACTTCATTGGCTGACACGTCAGAAAATTTTTCAATGGCGAGATTTTTTAATGTCTCAATGTCTTGTGGGCCTTCAAGCACAAGTGTCATTGCTTTAGCGACATAGTGTTTAAGAAAAAAGTTTTCAACCTCATCTCTTAAATGTTTTTCTGGGTGATCTGAAAGTGTTTCAGTATTACCTACCGAAAATTTTGCAAAAGGGTGCTCAGGATTAATGGTTTCTTTGTGAACATCATATAAGCGTCTGATATCGTCTTTAAGTTTTAACTTAAATTCGGCATCGATATTTTTTCGCTCTTTATTAACAAATTCTTCTGATAATAACGGCGAAATAAAAAATTGGCTAAATCTGTCTAAAGCCGGTTCAAAATGCTGATGATGAATGTCGAAGAAAAAGCAGGTATGTTCTGTCGCTGTCCACGCATTATTACTGCCACCATATTGGCTAATAAATTTTTGATACTCACTGCCGTCAGGATAACTTTTAGTGCCAAGAAATAGCATATGCTCTAAAAAGTGAGCAAGGCCTTGTCTCTCAATAGGATCACTAAAATGCCCTACATTAACAGCTAAAGCCGCAGCAGACTTTTGTGTTTCTTTATTATGTACTACTAAGACCTTTAAACCGTTTTCCAGTGTGAATGGGAAGTATTGTTTGAGATCATTAGGACTTTGTTTCAACACGTGCTCCGACAGATACATTCGTGAATGAGCGTATCCAAATTATTATCATTATTATAGGTCTAAATTACCCTATGGAATAAGGTGAGTCTATTTTATTCTTAACTGATGTTATAACAATTGCTTAGATTCCTTTACTATAGCCGCAATTAGCAAGTTCATTAAATTTTTTTAGCATTGTGGTAATAATATGCAGCTTTATATCATGCGTCATGGTCAGGCGGATCCATTTGGAAATATCGATCAATTACGCGAGTTAACACCTACTGGCTACAAAGAAGCAGAATGTATGTGGAAATGGTTTAACAACTTAGCTATTGTGCTTGATCAGGTTCTTATTAGTCCTTATGTTCGTGCACAACAAACCGCAAAAACATTGCTAAATAAATTCAGTAGTGAAGTGAAGTTTGAAACCGTTGATTTTATTACGCCGTCTGATGATGCTAAAAAAGTGCACGATTACATCGATGGCCTTTGTACAGATAGCGATATTGAACAATTACTGATTGTTTCGCATATGCCATTAGTTAGTTATTTAGTAGAGGAATTAACTTTTGATCATCAATCGCCAATATTTCAAACGGCTGCAATTGCTCATATTGATTACGATGTGAAAAAAATGTCAGGGAAATTAGTAAAACTTATTTCTCCGGCAGATCTTGTTTAACTTATTTAGTTTAGGTTTATTCAAGTTAATCTTTTAAATTAAATTTATCGTGTAAATCAACCAATACCAGCAATGCTCCATTGCCTCCCCATTCTAGTGGAGCTTGATGAAAAGCTATAACATCAGGGTGCTGTACTAGCCAATGAGGCACTTTAGTTTTTAACACTCTACCGCCTAAACCGTGCACTATACAAACACACTGAGCATGCTCTTTTTGACAAGCATATAATAGCGCGGCAATTTCTTGTTTTGCTTGATTCTGATCTAAACCATGTAAGTCAAGAATGAGATCGGGAGCATAAACACCACGCCGAAGGTTTTTAGCTTCAAACGTATCTGCGCCATCTCTGACATATTTTGTTGGTCCTTGAACATTAATATTGGGTTCAAATTCATCTGAAAAATAAAAACTGGCTTGCTGTTTGGCATCTTTATTCTGATTAATGACGCTTTTAGTTTTAATCGTTTTTTTTACAGGTGCTATTTTGTCTTGCACCATAGGTTTTACTTTGCCTATAGCGTCTTTAAAGAGCTGTTTTTCTTGTTTGGAGATAATATCTTTAAATTTCATATGCGCAGTCTAAAAATTTACCTGTACAATAACAATATAAATTAGTTTTTAAATATACAACTTATCTTTTTTTGCATCATATTTTACAGTATTTATTTAAATTTAGGGGAGTTGAGTGACTACTCATCAATCAACAGAAATTACAGAACAATTACATACCGTGGCTGATTATGTGCGTTTTGCTGCGAGTGAGTTTAATCGAGCCGATTTGTTTTTTGGTCACGGACATGACAATGCTTGGGATGAAGCCATCACCTTAATGATGTTTTTACTCGAATTGCCAGACCAACTAACAGAACACGTTATGCAATGTCGATTAACAAATGATGAAAAAACTCAAGCATTAGACATTATTAGTCGTCGAATTACAGAACAAATTCCCGCTGCTTATATTACACATCAAGCTTATTTTGCTGAATTACCTTTTTATGTTGACGAACGTGTATTAGTACCTCGCTCGCCAATTGGTGAATGGATTCAAAAACGTTTCTCTCCTATTATTAGTGACGAAAAACACGTAAAGCGTATTCTAGATTTATGCACTGGCAGTGGTTGTATTGCTATTGCATGTGCGAGCTATTTTCCTGAGGCGGAAGTTGATGCGGTTGATTTATCGATTGATGCGTTAAATGTGGCGCAGATAAATATTGAAAATCATGGGCTAACAGAACAAGTTATTCCAATTCAGTCTGATGTTTTTTCTGGGATTGTAGGGCAAAAATATGATTTAATTGTCAGTAATCCTCCATATGTTGATCAAGAAGATATTGACTCGTTACCCGCAGAGTTTACGCATGAGCCTGAAATGGGTTTAGGTTGTGGCTCGGATGGCTTAGATATTGTTCGCCAAATTTTGGCTGAAAGTGCCGAGCATTTAAATGAAGACGGTATTTTAATTTGTGAAGTGGGTAACTCACAAATTCATGTTGAAGCATTATATCCAGAAGTTGACTTTCAATGGTTAACGTTTGAACGAGGCGGTCATGGAGTTTTTATGCTAACGCAAGAGCAGTTAGTTCAGTTTCAAGCAGTTTTTAACTATGCATTAAAAAATAGAGAGTGAAAAGTTAGCTATGTCAGGTAATACGTTCGGAAAATTATTTACAGTAACATCGTTTGGCGAAAGTCATGGCTTAGGTTTAGGCGCTATTATTGATGGTTGTCCTCCAGGGATTGAATTATCGGAAGCAGATCTTCAACATGATTTAGATCGAAGACGGCCGGGGACTTCTCGCTATACCACTGCTCGTAAAGAACCTGATCAGGTAAAAATAATGTCGGGTGTTTTTGAAGGAAAAACCACAGGTACACCGATTGGTTTGATGATTGAAAATACCGATCAACGTTCGAAAGATTATGGCAACATAGCGCAAAGCTTTCGTCCTGGTCATGCCGATTACACTTATTGGCAAAAGTATGGTTTACGTGATTATCGTGGCGGTGGACGTTCATCTGCGCGTGAAACTGCGATGCGCGTAGCTGCTGGTGCAGTCGCTAAGAAATATTTAGCGGAAAAATTTGGTATTACTATTAAAGCATGTGTCACGCAAATTGGTGAAGTTAAGGCTGAAAAATTTAATTGGGATATCGTTGAAGACAATCCTTTCTTTTTTCCTGATGAAACCAAACTTGAACAATTAGATGAGCTACTGCGCGGCATTATCCGTCAAAAAGATTCTATTGGCGCAAAAGTAACGGTCGTGGCTAATAATGTGCCTGTCGGCTTAGGTGAGCCAATTTTTGACCGTTTAGACGCTGAAATATCTCATGGATTAATGAGTATAAATGCCGTTAAAGGTGTTGAAATTGGTGATGGCTTTGCCGTAGTAAATCAAAAAGGCTCAGAGCATCGCGATGAATTAACCCCAGAAGGTTTTAGTACTAATCATGCAGGTGGTGTTTTAGGTGGTATTTCTTCAGGACAGCCTATTGTTGCTCATATTGCGATGAAACCAACGTCAAGTATCGGCGTGAGTGGTAAAACCGTAGATTTACA
>JAQWHO010000007.1 GCA_029249355.1 Thalassotalea sp. | reverse complement strand
TATTTGCATACCAGCGCCCCAACAACGGCCATGCATAGCAAAAATTACTGGCACTGGAATCTTTCTCCAGCCGGTTGATACTTTTTGCGCCATATTTGATTGCCATGGTAGCCATTTAAATAGCAGTTTTATTGCATGTTTTGGTGAATTAAACAGTGATTTAACATCAATACCCGAACAGTAATCTTCACCTTTACCAGAGACAATCACCGCTCTAATTGACCTATCTTTGGCAATAGCTTTAATGACATGATTGATTTCAATAAAAGTCGTCATATCAATCGCATTATGTTTTTCAGCACGAGACAGTTCGACAAAGGCAATTTGTTTGCTGATGTGGAAGTTTAAATTTAAATAATTCATAAGCTCGCTTGTAATTATTATGATAAGTGAAATGCTTGCCTGGTTTGACCAGTCAGTTCATAGCTTAACAAATTTGGTTAAACTGTCTAGGCTTTAGCAAATTTTATTAAGTAAGAAGATCTTTAAATGAATGACACTTGCAAACGAATTTAATTTCTAGCACATTGTATGCATTAATCATAAAAAGAATGAAATGATGAAAAGTAAATTACGTAATAACTCAATATTACACCGCTCACTATTAATAGGTCTCTCATTAGTTATTAGTGGATCAATATCAACAGTACAGGCCAGTGATTCTCCATTCGCTATCGCTATACATGGCGGTGCAGGTGCAATTAAACAAAGTAAAATGACACCAGAAAAACGTCAAGCTTATGAAGCTAAATTAAATGAGGCTGTGTCTGCAGGTTATAAATTATTAGCGCAAGGTAAATCCAGTCAAGAAGCGATTATTGCTGCTATACAAATAATGGAAGAATCACCATTATTTAATGCAGGAAAAGGAGCTGTTTATACTTTTGACGCTGAACATGAATTAGATGCTTCCATCATGAATGGGAAAACCCTTAATGCGGGTGCCGTTTCCGGTGTAAAAACAGTAAAAAGTCCAATCGCTTTAGCTGAAAAAATTATGGAAGAATCTGTACATGTCATGTTAAGTGGCGAAGGTGCAGAGCAATTTGCTAAAAACAAAGGCTTAACATTAGTTGAAAATAACTATTTTAATACGGAACATCGTTATAATTCGTTGCTTAAAGCGAAGAAAAAATTACTTGAAAAAGAACAAGAGCTGAAAGATTTTCAAGCAGCACATAAAACCTTACCCACAGAATATAAAGTGGGCACTGTAGGTGCTGTTGCTCTTGATAAAGACGGTAATCTTGCGGCAGGAACTTCTACTGGTGGGATGACAGCTAAACGCTTTGGCAGAATTGGTGATGCGCCAATTATTGGTGCAGGTACATATGCAAATAATGACAGCTGTGCGGTTTCAGCTACTGGGCATGGTGAATATTTTATTCGTTATCACGTTGCGGCTGATATTTGTGCCCGTCTTCAATATCAAAAGATACCATTAGCAGAAGCGGCTGACATTGTGATTAATGACGTATTAGTCAAAGCTGGAGGCTCCGGTGGCATTATTGCCATTGATGCAAAAGGCAATATTGCGATGCCTTTTAATAGTGAAGGCATGTATCGAGCGAGTAAATCATCCAATGGCCAATCTTATATAGGAATTTTCCGTAATGAATAAATTATGGCTAATAGCAGCAAGTATTACTTTAACAGGGTGTTCTGATAATGTTGGTGATGTCAGCTTAGGTTGGTTTACCACTAAAGATGTGAAAATTGAAGCAGTTAAAGATCCTAAACTTAATGGCGTTACTTGTCATATCAGCCATGTTGAAGGGAATTTGGACATTTCGGATCCTTCAGACATGAGTATTGCTTGTCGTCAAACAGGTGAAATAACCGCACAAGAAATTGCTTCAATCGATAAATCTACAAATGGTGAAATTGTTTTTAAAGAATCAAAAAGTATTCTTTTCAAAAGCTTAAAAGTCAGACGTATTTATGATCTTGAAAACAAAAGTTTAATTTACTTGTCGTATTCCACAAAAGAATCTAGTGGTAGTCATCACCATTCTTTATCTACAGTACCTTTGTATAAAACGGCTGCTTGGCAAAGTATGCAGCAAACAACTGAAAAAGCGTCTTCTAAAAACTAACCGATTTAAATAACCACTTATGTTTAATCTTTTATTTACTAAAAAACCATCTGTTGACGAAAACACCCGTCAATGGATTTTTGACACCTTTGCATGGGCTGTTGAACATTTTAATATTCAAGTGTTTCAAGAAGAAACCAAATTAGTTTTACCCACTAATGAGTTTTATTCAGGGCGAGTAGGCAGTGTTACTGAAATGGCGCAAAACATTTTTGAACATACCGTTGAATATGCCAGTATGCAAAATTGGCCGCTTAAACTAGTTGAACCACAATTGCTTAAATCAATTGAGTTTCCATCTTTAATTATTCAAAATGCACTAAGAGGTAAAGATTCCAAGATTGAGTTTTCTGAGAGTAATCATCAAGTCATTCAATTTACTTTTAATCCTAACCAAATTAACCAGCCTCAAGATTTAATAGCGTCATATGTACAACAGCTTGCCACCATCTTAGTAATGCAACAAAAGATACTGCCTCCTGGTGGGAAAGATTTTCTCCCTCAAGCCATTGATGTTTTATCATGTGTTATGGGGTTTGGTGTTATCTTTGCGAATACGGCTTATCAATTTAAAGGCGGTTGTGGCTCCTGTTTTAATCCAAAAGCCAATAGGCAAGCGTCATTATCTGAGAATGACACCGTTTATGTTTTAGCGTTATTTTGTTTGTTGAAGTCTCAAAATCCTAAAAGTTTCAAACAACATCTGAAAGGGCACTTACGAAAAACTTTTGGGCATGCATACAGTGAACTTTCTTTAATGAGCCAGAAAAGTGAAATCCCTTTATCTTTAATGATCACAACGTAACTTCTAAATAATTTATAAGGGTTTATATGTTCATTGTGATTTTTTTAAATATTTCTCATTTTATTTTGATAGATACATGATTTATGAGGAAAATGAGTCTACAGTAATGATATGAATACCTTGAAAAATATTAGCCTAAGTTCAAAATATAAAAATAAGGAAAATAATTATGCTTACATCAGTCGACCTTCGGGATTATATGCTGACCAATCCTACTAAGGTTAATGAGAATGCAAACTTATCTGAAGCAATGAAATCCATTATAGATAATAAAATTTCAGGTGTGTGTGTTGTTGACGATTCCGGAAAGTTTGTTGGGATACTTTCAGAGATGGATTGCCTTAATGCCATTCTTAATGCGACTTATAATAATATTGGTGTTGGTAAAGTGAACGAGTATATGATCAAAGACAATATACTTACTGCTCAGCCAGGTGATGATATTGTAGATGTTGCACAAGATATGTTGTTGAAAAAACATCGTCGTCGTCCAGTGATTGAAGACGGTAAGTTAGTTGGGCAGGTTACTTGTCGTCAGCTATTAACTGCGGTTAATAAATTCAATGTCTAATATTTAATGATTGGTATTAAACAGTAGAGTTGATAAAATACGCTTTTATATGTTTTTCTTGAGTTTATTTTGTCTTCTGAAGTTTCCCCTGATAATAGCATTTCCATTGATGCACTATTTTCCTTATTAAATCAAACGCGACTTGCTGATAAGTCGCGTTTTAAAAAGCGTCTACATAATTTAAAAAAATTCAAAACATCAGATCAAAAACAGCAAGTTAAAAAGCAGCGGCAAATTAATCAGCTCGCCGATCATATTCAACAATCCATCTCGCATAAAGCCAATAAACTAAAACAAACACTTCATATTCATTATCCTGAAGCGTTACCTGTTTCTCAAAATGTAGAAAAAATTTCACAAGCGATAAAAGAAAACCAAGTGGTGATTATTGCCGGTGAAACTGGCTCGGGTAAAACGACTCAAATTCCCAAAATATGTTTACAACTTGGGCGCGGTGTTGATGGCATGATAGGCCATACCCAGCCTAGACGTATTGCGGCACGGACAGTAGCGACAAGAATTGCGGAAGAGTTGAACAGTACCATTGGTGATGTGGTCGGTTATAAAGTTCGTTTCACAGATCACGTTAGTGAAAAAAGTTAT
>JAQWHO010000006.1 GCA_029249355.1 Thalassotalea sp. | reverse complement strand
TTGAACTAATTTATATGTATCAGCAAGATAATTGGCTTCACGATTTGTCATTATTCACCGCGAGATATGACAATGTAATCAAAGAAGAAGCTGAAAATGCAGGCAAACGTAGTACTGTTGGTATGGAATATCGAGGAAAATTTCAATACGCAAATTTCATTGATGGTGCCAGTAATATAACCGGACACATCTACTATACGTATACTAAATCAAAAAGTAGTGTTAGCTACGACCATGCACTTGATTTATGGGTAGGTAAAGGGATCGAAAATTGCCAGGTTGTCGCCGACAACAATACCCTATTCTACAATCCTTGTGATGATATGGATGCAGAGCTTGGTGATATTTCTCCTCATAAAATTAATGCAAATATTAATATTCCAATTGACGAATCATTAAATGTGAATATTAAAGCCAATTGGGTAGCAAGTAAGCCGCTTTATTTAAGAAATGCACTTCGGGCCAAAAATACAGAAAATGAAGCATACTTAACCGTGGATGCAAACATTATCTACCAGTTTGATTCTTTGCAAATGGCGTTTAAAGTTAAAAATTTATTTGATGAAAACTATTACCACTCTGGAGCTGAAGCGGCCGCCAGTGGTGACGATTTTGAACAAAGATCACAAGGTTGGGCAAACTCCCTAATCCCACAAACTGGCCGGAACTTTATGGTGTCCGTAAGTATGCTTTTTTAATATTTCTTTTATATTTTTGTTTCATAAAGCATAAAAGTTATAAAACATAGGCTGATTTATAAAACGATTATGAAACTGCATGGATAATATAATATTGTAATATATGCTCCTGTCAGTGAAGTGTGTATACTTCTTTTATTACAATTATATGTAAAACATTACATTTTTAGACGTCTTGATAAAAATTTGAAACTCATTTTTATACGCACCTTTGTTTAGATATAGATAATAATTAGCATGAAACAACAAGAAAATAACGGTTTTCAACAAACAATATTGTGGCACGATTATGAGACTTGGGGTATTTCACCAAAACTTGATAAGCCGTCACAATTTGCAGGTATTCGTACTGATTTAGATTTAAACATTATCGGCGAACCTGAGATGTTTTATTGCAAACCTCCTCAAGATTACCTCCCTAATCCAGAAGCATGTTTAGTTACCGGTATTACGCCACAAAAAGCACTTTCACAAGGGTTAACGGAAGCTGAATTTTCTGATCGTATTCATTCACTTTTTTCACAACCTAATACCTGTGTCGCAGGATACAACAATATTCGTTTTGATGATGAAGTAACTCGTTATCTTTTATATCGCAATTTTTACGACCCTTATGCGCGGGAATGGCAAAATGGTAATAGTCGATGGGATATTATTGACATGGTTCGTGCCTGTTATGCACTTCGACCTGAAGGTATTAATTGGCCGACCGTTGAACGTGATGGAGAAGAAGTTGTTAGTTTTCGTTTAGAGTTATTAACCGCGGCGAATAACATTAGCCATGAGTCCGCACATGATGCGATGAGCGATGTTTATGCAACAATTGCTATGGCTAAATTGATTAAAGAAAAACAACCTAAGCTATATGAATTTATATTTAACTTAAAAAATAAAAAGCAAGTGGCAGAATTACTCGATGTTTATAACATGACACCCGTTGTGCATACATCGAGTAAAATATCCTCGATTCATGGCTGTACAAGTTGGTTTTCACCAGTTGCTTATCATCCAGTAAATAAAAACGCGGTGATATGCGTCGATTTAGCACAAGATCCAACGCCACTTTTTGAATTAAGCGCAGCAGAAATTAAAGCTCGATTATATACTCGACACGATGAGTTAGCGGAAGATGAGCACCCTATTCCAATTAAACTCATTCATATCAATAAATGCCCTATCGTCGCTCCAGCAAAAACATTGTTACCTGAAAATGCAGAACGTTTAGCTATTCCTCGTGAACGTTGTTTAGCTAATTTAGCGACACTTAAAGAACACTTAGAGATAAGAGATAAATTAGCAGAAGTGTTTGCAACTGATGATTTTTCTGACGAAGACATTGACGCAGAACAGGCTTTATATAGTGGTAGTTTCTTTTCTCATGCCGATAAAGCGCAAATGGAAATATTGCATCAACTGCCAACCGAGCAATTATCAAATCACCCTTTTACCTTTCAAGATAAACGTTTAACCACATTATTATTTCGCTATCGTGCGCGTAATTATCCCTTAACCTTATCTAATGAAGAACAACAAAAATGGCAGCAGCATTGTCAAAACAAAATACAATTTGGTGGTAAAGGGTTATTAAGTGCAGACGAGTTTATGATTAAGATTGAAAATCTAGTGCATGAACACGAAAGTGATCAAAGTAAAATGTCGGTTTTAAAAGCCTTGTATCAATATATACAAGGCTAGTTTGCATATATAGTATCCAACAACGGATACTATATTTACTTTTTAAAACGGGCAATTAAACTTGAAGTATCCCAACGGTTTCCACCCATTTTTTGTACTTCTTGGTAATAGCCATCAAGTTGTTTTGTAACCGTTAAGTCTGCACCTATTTTTTCGGCTTCATCGAAAGCCATACCGAGATCTTTTCTTACCCAGTCAACAGCAAAGCCAAAATCAAACTCTCGATCACACATAGTTGTTCCGCGGTTATCCATTTGCCAAGAGCCTGCTGCTCCCTTTGAAATGGTTTCAATAAGCTTAGTGGTATCTAAACCCGCTTTTTGAGCGAAGTTTAGTCCTTCCGCTAAACCTTGAACGGTATTAACAAAACAGATTTGATTGACCATTTTTGCTAACTGACCAGAGCCTACTTCACCCATTAATTGACTAAAACGTGCGTAGGCGTCCATTACTGGTTTAACTTTTTCAAAAATGGACGGTTCACCGCCACACATAACTGTTAATACACCGTTTTCAGCACCCGCTTGACCACCAGATACTGGGGCATCAATAAAGTGCTTATCTTGCTGCTTTGCACTCAAAGATAGCTCACGAGCTAATTCAGCAGAAGCCGTGGTATGATCAACCAAAATAGCACCTGTTGGCAAGCCAGCAAGAATGCCCTTTTCACCTAAAACAACTCCACGCACATCATCATCATTACCTACACAAGAAAAAGCGATGTCGCAGTCTTTAGCCGCTAATTGAGGCGTTTCAGCAAAACCACCTCCAAATTCTTTTACCCATTTTTGCGCTTTTTCTATCGTACGGTTATAAACACAAACATCAAAACCCGCCTTTGCTAAATGCCCTGCCATTGGGTAACCCATAACACCTAAACCAATAAATGCGATTTTTTTCATGACTCTTTCCTTGTTATTAACAATGGTTATATTCTACTTAAATTGTTTTTATAACAGTACTATTTATATGATATTTACTTGATTTAATGTGAAAAATAAACTACATTGTGCGCAATACAATTGCAAGCAATATGAATTTAATTATGACTAATAGCCAATCAAATCAAAAGTTTTATGAATTTTCTGCAAACGATCATTCAGGTAATAAAATATCAATGGAACAATATAAAGATAAAGTTGTTCTTGTAGTAAACACAGCTAGCGCGTGTGGGTTGACTCCTCAATATGAAGGATTACAAAACTTATACAATGAGTATAAAGATCAAGGGTTAGAAATATTAGCGTTCCCTTGCAATCAATTTAAACAGCAAGAAAAAGGCAGTGATGAAGAAATTAAAAGTTTTTGCGACCTTAATTTTAATATCGCGTTTAAACTATTCAGTAAAATAGAGGTTAATGGTGATAACGCACATTCGATGTACAAATACTTAAAGAAAGCAGCTCCGGGAATTATGGGATCTGAAGCGATTAAATGGAATTTTACGAAATTTTTAATAAACAGAAATGGTGAGGTCGTAAAACGCTTTGCTCCTATTACAAAACCTAGCGCCATAGTCTCAAACATTCAGAAATTATTATAAGTGACTCATTGCGATGAATGAGCAATTAAATATTCAAAATCAGCTTTGTTTTCGATTATATAAATTAAATAAATCAATCACAAAACTGTATGCGCCTTTATTAAAGGAAGCTGGGTTAACCTATCCTCAATATTTAGTTATGCTTGTTTTATGGCAAAATGAACGAGCTAAAACAATTAAAGATATAGGATTAATTTTAGAGCTGGATTCAGGTACCCTTTCGCCGCTCCTAAAACGTATGGAAAAACTTGGTTTGGTTAAACGAGTGAGAAGTTTGCAAGACGAGCGTTCTGTATCAATTGAATTAACTGCGCATGGGAAAGAGATAAAAAACAAAGCTAAGTTCATTCCCGCAAAATTGTTGATGCTAACCGGTTTATCAAAAATTGAATTATTAGCATTACAAAAAGATTTAGATAATTTATTAACCAACACTCAGCAGCACTTGTAATAACAATGCATTTATTTATAAATAGAGCTTATAAATTCTACTATTAAAAAGACTTTAATTAGGAGAGTTTTGAATGTTTTTGCTTAGCTGAAACGCTTAAAAAACATCAAGAAAACCGAACGAATGCGTCAAAATACTTAAAAATGTCTAATAAAGCATTTTTATATCGACTAGAAAAACACCAGATTACAGACAGTTAAACTTTTATAGATTAGTTATCGCGTGAACATTTTTTTTTAGACTCTTTTTGTATAATAAACACTCAACTATTAACCTAAACTTAATTTACTTGCGCAGTAATCACCCTTTCTGCATGAGTTTTATTGAGGATGTTGTTTATGAGTGCTATTTGGATAAATCACGCGAATCGTTTAGCAGAATTTATAAATGCGAATAATGAACTGCAGGCGCATTTATATTTAGAGCAGTTAATGCTTTTTCCTGTCGATATTCAAGATAAAATCATCGAAGATATTAGTCGGTTAACGCATTGCAATAGCGATGGAATTGCCAATATCATCAGCCATTACACAATATTCGAGTTAAAGTGATTTGATTAAACTAGTTTAACTAAATTTTTGATCGATTACGCCGACAATTGTTGTAGACGTAATTTACTGATTTCATCACGAACCGCTGCAGCTTGCTCGAACTCTAAATTTTGCGCATGATCAAACATCGCTTTCTCTAATTGCCCTACTTTTTTATCTATTTCAGCAATAGACATGACTTGATATTCAGCATCAGGCTCAGCCGCGCGATTTTTATTTCTAATTAATGCTTCTTCTGGGCGATGCCCAACATCCATTACATCACTAATTTTACGCGTTATCCCTTTCGGCGTGATGTTATTTTTTTCGTTATATTCTTGCTGTTTTAATCGACGACGTTCAGTTTCATCAATTGCCTTTCTCATTGAGCCTGTGATCCTAGCGGCATATAAAATAGCGCGACCATTAAGGTTACGCGCAGCTCTACCAATGGTCTGAATTAATGAACGTTCAGAACGTAAGAAGCCTTCTTTATCTGCATCAAGTATTGCGACTAGTGAAACCTCAGGCATATCAAGTCCTTCACGCAATAAATTGATCCCAACCAATACATCAAAGTGACCTAAACGAAAATCTCGGATGATTTCAACACGTTCAACGGTATCAATATCAGAATGAAGATAACGCGACTTAACATTGTGTTCATCTAAATAATCAGCTAAATCTTCAGACATACGTTTAGTAAGGGTTGTTGCAATAACGCGTTCACCTAAAGCCACACGCTTATGTATTTCAGAGAGTAGATCATCGACTTGGGTTTCAACAGGCCTTACTTCAATAATAGGATCTAATAAACCTGTAGGTCGAACAACTTGCTCAGCAATTTCACCAGCAGATTTTTCTATTTCATACTTGCTTGGTGTCGCAGAAACATAAATAGTTTGAGGGGCAAGTGATTCAAATTCTTCAAATTTCATTGGCCGATTATCAAGCGCTGACGGCAGACGAAATCCATATTCAACCAAGTTTTCTTTTCTAGATCTATCACCTTTGTACATTGCGCCAATTTGCGGCACTGTGACATGAGATTCATCAATAATTAATAAGCCATCGTCAGGTAAATAATCAAATAATGTTGGTGGCGCTTCACCAGACTCACGGCCCGATAAATAGCGAGAATAGTTTTCAATGCCCGAGCAATAACCAAGCTCTGTCATCATTTCAATATCAAACTGAGTACGTTGAACAACGCGCTGCTCTTCTACTAATTTATTAAGCTCTTTCAATTGCGCAGATCTATCTTTTAACTCTACTTTTATGTTTTCAACAGCCGCTAATATCTTTTCTCTAGGCGTCGCATAATGAGTTTTAGGATACACCGTTACTCGCGCTAATGTTCGCTCTACTTGTCCGGTTAATGGGTCAAATTGGCTAATACGTTCTATTTCTTCATCAAACAATTCAATACGAAGTGCTAATCGGTCTGATTCAGCAGGAAATATATCAATAACATCACCGCGAACACGATAAGTTGCACGTGCGAATGCGACATCATTTCTCGTGTATTGTAATTCGGCTAAACGGCGTAAAATATCACGTTGATTGATAATGTCGCCTTGCCTTAAGTGCAACATCATTTTTAAATATGAATCAGGATCACCTAAACCATAAATAGCAGAAACAGAGGCAATAATAATGACATCTCGGCGCTCAAGTAATGCTTTAGTGGCTGAGAGACGCATTTGTTCAATGTGTTCATTTATTGAAGCATCTTTTTCAATAAAAGTATCGGTAGTTGGCACATAAGCTTCTGGTTGGTAATAATCATAATAAGATACAAAGTACTCCACGGCATTATTCGGGAAAAACTCTTTCATTTCACCATAGAGTTGCGCGGCCAATGTTTTATTCGGTGCTAACATCATCGTTGGACGGTTCAGCTTTTCTATCACATTAGCAATCGTGAACGTTTTACCTGAGCCAGTTACACCCAATAAAGTTTGATGTGCCAGCCCTGAGTCAATGCCATCCATTAATTTATCAATAGCCGTTGGTTGATCACCACTGGGT
>JAQWHO010000005.1 GCA_029249355.1 Thalassotalea sp. | reverse complement strand
GGTAAATTCAGATAAAGGTAATAGAGTTTCTTTCATATAGATCGCCAAAATATGAGATGAAGACATTCGTTAAATAAATATCTTCAATATATGGAATTAAATTAATGGACAGTTTCCGATGTTTCTTTATTTTCTGGCGGTGTGCCTAATTCAGTAAAACATAATAGCGCTGAAATTCTCACATACTCTGATATTTCAAAATAAGCTTGTTCGGTAGTTTCGTCTTCTTCTATTTCATCAGATAAATTAGCAATATCACCAAAGTCGGTCAGCACTTCTTTGACATCTTCAGAATAAACAGCGTTATTTTTCTGTTGTAAACCAAAGCCTAAATTAAAGCCCTGAACCCATGAACCAAGTGCATGCGCGCGCTCAACTAAAGAGTCGTCGTCATCTGGTAAAAGTAAAGTAAAGCTGTAAGAGTCATCTAAAATATTTTGCCAAACCTGACTAAATAAAAACTTAACCGTTACGCGCAGTTTATTCGGTAACGTTTCACCATTGTTGAACATATCATTCATCATGGTGAGGTAGTCTTGATTTTCAAAGCTGTAACCTGCACAGATTAAGCCTGTTAAGACACCATGTAATTCTGAACCATGAATTTTAACGTCTTCAGTGGTAATTAAAGCTTGAACCGTAGCAAAATCTAATTCGTTATTGT
Source organism: Thalassotalea sp. (assembly GCA_029249355.1). Classification (GTDB taxonomy): domain Bacteria; phylum Pseudomonadota; class Gammaproteobacteria; order Enterobacterales; family Alteromonadaceae; genus Thalassotalea_H. The sequence continues at coordinate 8,698 of JAQWHO010000005.1, read as the reverse complement.
CTGACATTTAGCTAACATTATTTAAGAAGGAGAACATAGTGATATCCTAACATTGCACTAAAAGTGATGCTAGAGCCGAATAGCGTAAATTCTCGCTTGCATCTGAGATCTTGCACCGTTATAGTTCGTTTTTACACTGCGAGTTAAATTTGTTTATTTAACAAACAACTAGCTCTTTTTTATCGATTAAATAAGCGTTCAAGCGACACTGAACATATATTAAGAGTCACCGTTTTTTATGAGCCAACACAACGTTACTATTGAAGTTGCTAATCGCCGATTAAAAATTACTTGCCCGAAAGGTCAAGAATCGGCGTTACTTCAATCAGCAAGTGAAGTTAATAAACGGCTCGAAAAAGGTAAAAAATCAACTAAAACGCCTGAACAAGCAATGTTAATGGCGGCATTAAATTTAGCGAATGATTTATTAGACTCGCAAAATACTGCAAAACAACAACTTCAAGAAATGCAAAATAAAATTGATTTATTGCAAGAAACCATCGAACAAGCGGTAAACCCTAAAAAGAAAGCTTAATCATTAATTAATCTTATGTAAGAGCAAAGGATATGCTTAGAAAGAAAAATATTTATTGGAGTATTCTTCTATTAATCCTATGCGCTTGTTGCTTATATTTATGTACAAGTTACAAATCAGAGCAACAAGATGCTGCACATAAGTCACAAAATCTTCATTCATCTTCTAGCAAAATAGAACTTTCTCACCTCAAAAAGAAAAAAGAGTTTCCTGAAAACAAAAGCGAAAGCCTTCCTGCAAGCCTTGCTCAAAACCCCGAAGCAAAGGTAAATGCTCAACAAGAGTATATAGTTGACTGCCCACTTAATATTAATGAAGACAAATCTAATGAGTTAATGGCATTAAATGACAACATATTTAGTGACCAATTAGATACAAATTTACCTAATGAATTACTAGGCAAAAATCTATTCTCATCTGACTGGTTACAATTGGATAAAACTATAGAAGAGATGCAATTAAGTAGATCATCAATGATAAAAGCTTTGTATGATTACCACTTATCTCATCCAAGTGAAAAAATATCCTATTTCCTTTTATTGACATGGTGTACAGAAACTCAATACTCATATTGTAATGATGATTTTTATCAAAAAGTTAAACAAATAGATAATGATAACGGCCTAGCATGGTTAACTTTCGCAAGTTTGTATCTAGATAAACAAAATATACTCGCAGCAAATAATGCTCTCTATCAAGCAACTTTAGCCAATACCTTTAGCGATTATTTTTTTGAATTAATTTATCTTCACCATGAAATTACAAAAAAGTATGTACCACTACAAGCAAACAAGTTGGTAATTGCAGGTATTGGTTATGCTGCAGCCACACCTACTGGTTACCATAAGACTATTAAGCATTGTTCCAAAGCTAAAGTAGGTGATCATTCTACGTTTGAAGCATGTTTAAAAATAGGGAAACAAATGGAGGATAATAGTGCCACTTTGATTCATTCAGCTATGGGTGTTGCCTTACAAAAAATTTATTATGAAAAACATGGCAATAATGAAAAAGTAAAAGAAATTGAAGATATTTCAACAAAACTAATAAGTAAAGTTCATCAGCAGCAATACAACAAAGCCACAAATTTAATGTTTCATGATAATGAGCTTGCTGATCAATGGGTAAATTATGGTTTACAACATGGCGAAGCAAAAACCATAAAACATATTATTGATGAAGCAATTTGGCGATCTAAAGATGAAAATTACCACCCTTGCCCAATTCAATAATAAAAATAGATTAAAGATAAGTCAGTTAGCTTAAAACATCAGCGGTTAGTACATTTCAGTATAAAAAACATTTAATCCTTTGCTTTAAATTCGCTATAATGAATTTAAGTCTTCTGGGGTGTTTGTATGTTAACTATGTCCCTGAGCCGATAAGTTTTACCTTTGGAAGTTGACTATTAGCTATTGTGCAAACCCGGCTCGTATCGGGAAGCCTACGGTTGAAATGATACATCCGCCCTGAACACACGGTGTTCAGGACTAAAGTCGACTGCGGCATCTTGGAAGTCTTACCTGTCCTAAATTTTTACTAAAAAAAACCAATTAAAACTTACTGTCAAACTCTTAAATATTTAAGTAAACGATATTTCCGCGCCACGCTAAAATCACAAACGGTGCTAAGGTTTATAGGTGACTTAGGCATCTTGAAAGCCTTACCTTTCCTAAACTTTTACTAGGAAAACCCAATTAAAACTTACTGTCAAACTCTTAAATATTTAAATAAACGATATTTCCGCGCCACGCTAAAATCGTAAAAAACATTCAAGACTAAAATAAGCTGCTGAATGATTTAACATTTTACAATCGAAAAAGGTTACTCATCATGAAAAAGTTTGCTTTTATCGCTTCAAGTTTTATTTGAAGGAGAATATGTATTATTGTGAACAACAATTACAAGGATATGAATAATTTCATCAAACAATAATTAAAAATATAAAGGAAATAAAATGAAAAAATTAGCCCTTTCAATGTTATGCATTTCTAGCTCATTTACCTATGCAGGTGATGATTTAGATATGGCGAATAAAATACGCGCTGAAGGCATTTACAACTCAGAAGTAATGCATACATTAGAGCAATTAACGGATTCGATAGGCCCTCGTTTATCCGGCTCGCCGCAAATGAAAAAAGCCAATGACTGGACGCTTGAAAAATTAAAAGGCTGGGGCTTAGAAAAAGCTCACTTAGACCCATTTGAATTTGGTCGTGGTTGGTCACATGACTCTGCAACGATTAATTTATTAAGCCCTCGTGAAGTTTCTTTACATGGCATTCCTGTTGCTTGGACACCCGGTACTTCAGGTGAAGTGACAGGTGATGTTATTATATTTGATGCTTCATCAGAAGCTGATTTAGCTCAATATAGAGGTAAGCTTAAAGGCAAAATAATAATGATGGGACAGGGTAAAAATATCGAAGAGCCAGAAAATAGTGTCTTTAAGCGTTATGATTCGGGTGAATTATCAAAACTAACAGAGTTCGATGTTTCTAAAGGTCCTAGTCATTCTCCATGGGTAAGCGCAGATCGTCGAGATAGTGCGATGCAACGTTATAACTTTCGTCAAACACTTAATACCTTCTTAAAAGAAGAAAAAGTTGCAGGTGTTGTTTATAGAAGTTGGCGTCAAGGCGGTTTGATAAATGTTTTTGGCCGTGATCATCGTGTCGGAAAAACGTTCCCTGTACCGGCAATAATTATTGAGGCAGAACATTATAATTTAATGGCACGCATGATCGACAATGGTAAAACACCAAAGCTTTCTTTAAATATTGAAGCGCGTTTTCATGATGAAGATCGTAACGCCTACAATACGATTGCTGAAATAACTGGCTCGGATGAAAACCCTGAAATAGTGATGGTAGGTGGACATTTAGATTCATGGCATGCTAGTGATGGCGCAGTTGATAATGGCGCTGGTGTCGCGGTATCAATGGAAGCAATGCGTATACTTAAAGCATTGGATTTCAAACCTAAACGCACCATTAGAATTGGCTTATGGTCAGGTGAAGAGCAAGGTTTATTCGGTTCAGCAGCTTATGTAGAAGAAAACTTTGCGACGCGACCAAAGCCTAAAGACAAAAACGAACGAGCATTACCTAGCTATTTATGGAAAAACCAAGGTTGGCCAATTGAAACAAAAGCAGATCATGAAAAATTCTCTGTTTATTTCAATATGGACAATGGTAGTGGACGCTTCAGAGGTATTTATACCGAAGGTAATGTCGCCGCTAAATCTGTTTTCAGTAGCTGGTTTAGCCCTTATTCTGATTTAAGTACAGGTACAGTGACCAATAAATCAACCGGTGGTACCGATCATGAATCATTTGACGATGTTGGCTTACCTGGCTTTCAGTTTATTCAAGATAAGTTAGATTACGGCTCGCGTTTACACCACACACATATCGACTCTATTGATCATGTTGTTGAGGCAGATTTAAAACAAGCTTCAGTGATAATGGCAGGTTTTTTATATAAAGCAGCGATGGCTGAAGAACGCATGCCACGTAAACCTATGCCACAAGATATTTCAGCATTACAAAAGAGAAAGCTGGCAATAAAGTATGATAAAGCACGTATCAAACGTGATAAAGATGGAAATAAAGCGAAAGCGATTAATGCAGTAAAAAATTAATTTAAATGAGTAAAAAATGATAACTATCATTTAGAAACGCTATTAAAGCCCCGATTAATTCGAATGTTCATTCGTTTTATTGGGGTTTTATTTTATTTCCTCATTTATTCTTTTACTTCGTTAACCTTTATTTAGTTAACCTTTACTTAGATAAACTTAGTTGCACGATAAAATATCCGCGAACGAGTAACTTCATCTTTACTTTTATTGTCTAACTCCCTATAACATCACCATAACTCATTAAATGTTATTCCCTTGGTTATAGACACTTTGCATTTACATACCTTCAAAAATATATCAGCTAAAAGTACTTTACCTTCAAATAAAAGCGATCCTATTGGTATTTTTGATTCTGGTGTGGGTGGTTTATCAATTGCCAAACGAATCACTGAACACTTACCCAAAGAACAACTCATCTATATTGCTGATTCACAATATGCACCTTATGGCGATATCTCCAATCAGCAAATTATTGAACGTGTCAATATAATTGCCGATGAACTTATCAATAAAAAATGTAAAGCTATCGTTATCGCGTGTAATACCGCAACAGTAAATGCGATAGATCAACTCAGAGAACGTTTATCTGTTCCTATCATCGGTGTTGAACCAGCAATAAAACCCGCGGCAACCCTAAGTAAAGCCAAAAAAATTGGTATTTTAGTCACTCAAGCAACAGCAAATAACGAACGCTTTATAGCCTTAGTCAATCAACACAAAAATGATGCCGAAGTCTTTATTCAGCCATGCTTAGGCTTAGTTGAGTTAATTGAGCAAGGTCAGCAAAAATCAGAAAAATTCAATCTGTTGCTCAACCAATATTTATCGCCTTTAATCACAAAAAAAATTGATACTTTGGTATTAGGCTGTACTCATTATCCTTTTATGAGTGATGCAATTAAAGCCATTATGCCAAATAATGTACAACTCCTTGAAACCGCAACACCGGTCAGTGAACAACTGAAACGTCAATTAGCAAAACATCAACTGCTTGCTACTCACCCTCCAAAAACTGCTCATAAATTCTACAGCTCGAGTACAAATCCCAGACAAAATGAAATTTTTTCTCAATTATGGCAATCTGAAATAAAAGTTAATTTATTTAAATAAATCAATACCCTAATGAATTTCGTAGTAAGTTAGTTGATAAGATTAGTAAAAACCACTTAAGCCATTTAGACGTCTAGGCGTAAATAACTAGAAATTTTATAAAACTCAGGTTACAATTCCCTTTATTGAAAAAATACCTTTTTAACCAGCTTAATTTCCGAGGATTTATGTCTAGACATTATTTTACTTCAGAGTCAGTTTCTGAAGGCCATCCTGATAAAATTGCCGATCAAATTTCTGATGCGGTTTTAGACGCGATTATCGCCAAAGATAAACATGCACGAGTGGCTTGTGAAACGATGGTAAAAACTGGCGTTGCTATAATTTCTGGTGAAGTATCGACTACGGCTTGGGTTGATTTAGAAGACTTAACACGTAAGGTAATCACCGATATTGGTTATACCTCTTCAGACGTTGGTTTTGACGGTGACACTTGTGGCATCATGAACTTAATTGGTCAGCAATCACCTGAAATTGCTCAAGGTGTTGACCGAGTAAAACCAGAAGACCAAGGTGCTGGTGACCAAGGTTTAATGTTTGGTTATGCGACCAACGAAACAGCAACATTAATGCCTGCACCTTTGTTTTATTCTCATCGTTTAGTTGAACGTCAAGCTGAAATGCGTAAATCAGGTGTTTTACCTTGGTTACGTCCTGACGCAAAATCACAGGTAACTTTTATCTATGAAGATAACAAGCCTGTAGCAATTGATGCAGTTGTATTGTCGACTCAACATAATCCTGAAATATCACAAGATGATTTACATACTGCTGTAATGGAAAATATCATTAAAGCAGTACTTCCGGCAGAATTATTAACGCCTGAAACTAAGTACTTTATTAATCCAACCGGTCGTTTCGTTATTGGTGGCCCTGTAGGCGATTGTGGCTTAACCGGTCGTAAAATTATCGTTGATACCTATGGCGGTATGGCACGTCACGGCGGCGGAGCATTCTCAGGTAAAGATCCATCAAAAGTTGATCGTAGTGCTGCTTATGCAGGTCGTTATGTCGCAAAAAATATTGTTGCTGCTGGTTTAGCTGATCGTTGTGAAATTCAAGTGTCTTATGCGATTGGTGTTGCTGAGCCAACGTCTATTTCTGTTGAAACTTTTGGTACGGGTAAGGTTTCTGAAGAGCGTTTAATTGAATTGGTTCGTGAGCATTTTGACCTTCGTCCATTCGGCATAACCAAGATGTTAGATCTTCTTCACCCGATGTATCGTCAAACGGCTGCATATGGTCACTTTGGTCGTGAGCCTTTTGAAATGACAGTTGGCGATGATACATTTACGGCATTCTCATGGGAGAAAACAGATAAGGCAGATGATTTAAGAAAATCAGCTGGATTATGACCTGTAAATATCTAGGGCTTTAAATCAAAAAACCGACTTTATCAGTCGGTTTTTTATTTCTAAGAAAGAACAGTTTGGAATGATTTAAATCATTATATTTACTTAGCCGCTTGCTCTTTTTTCGCAGCTAGTTTTTCTTCACGGCGCTGCTTAATAACACTTTCAATCTCACCACCAATGTGTTTTTCACCACGCGCTTTTGCCAAATTAATTTGTTTTTCTCGTTCAGCAAAGCGGCTGCGTTGCTCAGCGTCATACTTATCAATACATTTAGGACAACTCACGCCTTTAACATAATGTTCACTTTGTTTTTCTTCTTCGGTGATAGGATAACGACAAGCAAAGCATTGATCATACTGGCCTTGCTCTAAACCATGTCCTACGGCAACACGACCGTCAAAAACAAAACATTCGCCCTGCCACATAGAATCGTCTTGCTCAACTTCTTCTAAATATTTAAGTACGCCACCTTCTAAATGATAAACGTCTTCAAAGCCCTGCTCTTTTAAGTAAGCCGTTGATTTCTCACAACGAATACCACCCGTGCAAAACATTGCTACTTTTTTATGTTTGGTTTTATCTAAATTTTTAGCCACATACTCAGGAAATTCGCGGAATGTTTCAGTATTAGGATTTACCGCATTTTCGAAGGTACCAATTTCAACTTCGTAATCATTGCGCGTATCTACCAATAACACTTCAGGATCAGAAATTAGCGCATTCCAATCTTTAGGTTTCACATAAGTACCAACGGTTAATGTCGGGTCTATCCCTTCAACGCCCATGGTAACAATTTCTTTTTTAAGTTTTACTTTACTGCGTTGAAAAGGGTTCTCAGCCGCATAGGAATATTTATGCGAAACTTGCCCTAAACGTTCATCGCAAGCAAGGTGAGATAAAACTGCATCGATACCGTTTTGTGGACCAGCAACAGTGCCATTAATGCCTTCATTAGCGAGAAGTAAGGTACCTTTTACATCGTTATCTAACATAACGTTAAGTAAAGGTGTCTTTAATTGTTCAAAGTTTTCTAAACGCACAAATTTATATAGTGCACAAACAGTAATATTATTCATTGTCATACCCATTGAGCCAGCCAGAGCGTAAATCTGGAGCTGTAGATTAAAAATTTATCATGCGGGCAGCTATCAAACTGCCAAAGCACAATTGCTGAAAGGCGCGCAGTTTAGCAAAAAAATGATAAAATGAAAAAATAAATTCTTCCTAAAAAATTTAGTCATTGAAAACGTCCTCTTTTGCCCCTATCTTCAATGACATAACTATTTAACTTTTAATGCTTATGCGTAATCCTCGAATTTATCAAAACTCACAATGGACTATTGGCGATACAATCACGTTAAGTGATGATGCGTTTGGACATACTGTTCGCGTGTTACGCTTAAAAAATGGGGATAACGTTACCTTATTTAACGGGGTAAAATATCAAGAGGCATGGGGAGAGTTTCAAGCCGAGCTAGTCAATGTCAGTAAAAAAAGTGCCCAAGTCATTATTCAAAGCTTTAAAAAAGTTGAAAACGAATCTCCTGTAAACATTCATTTAGGCCAAGCTATTTCGCGTGGCGATAGAATGGATTTTACTTTGCAAAAGTCGGTTGAATTAGGGGTTAATACCATTACTCCCTTATTTACTGAACGATGCGGTGTTAAAATTTCTAGTGAACGTTTAGAGAAAAAAATAGAACAATGGCAAAAAATTGTTATCAGCGCATGCGAACAAAGTGGTCGATGTACTGTGCCAACGGTTAATCCAGCACAAACTTTGGATAATTGGCTTAATCAAGAAAGTTCAGCATTAAAATTAAACCTCCATCCAAAAGCCGAACATTCTATAATGAATTTACCTAATGAAAATGAGCGCATACGTTTACTCATTGGCCCTGAAGGGGGTCTAAGTGATGATGAAATAGCGCAAGCAAATAAAAAGCAATTTATCGGTGTTTTACTCGGTCCTAGAGTATTAAGAACAGAAACAGCAGCCTTAACCGCCATAACTGCCATACAGTGTCGTTTTGGTGATATAAAATAATTCACGTA
>JAQWHO010000004.1 GCA_029249355.1 Thalassotalea sp. | reverse complement strand
CACCGCCGGTTACTATTGATATCGTACAAATACAGGAAGTATCTAAACCTGAAGTTATTCCAAGAAAACAGTTTCAACCACCAGAGCCGCCACCGGTAATGGAAACGAGTAAAACGACCCCTGAAGTAACAGAGGTTAATACTGCTTATAACTACACACCTTCAACAATAAATTTGATGAACAATATAACCGATGGCGTAACAATGAATGCTCAACCCGATCAAGATGCTAGGCCTGTTGTTAGGGTAAATCCGAAGTACCCTATGGATGCATTAAGAAATGGCGTTCAAGGTTGGGTAAAGTTAGCGTTTGATATTAGTGAAATTGGACAAGTAATTAATGTTAAAGTGGTTGATTCTGAGCCTAAACGTGTATTTGATAAGGCAGCAAAGCAAGCGTTAAAAAAGTGGAAGTATCGAGCAAAATCAATTGACGGAAAGCAAGTAAAGCAACAAAATTTTACTGTGCAATTAGATTTTAATATGGAACAACAAATTTAGGATATTCATTTGAAGCTACCCTCGATGATAAAAGGTTGGTTGAACACCACTATCACGCCAGAAAGGTTTCTTGAGAATTATGTCTCTACCGGCGATAAAGTAAATATAACTAAGCTGGTAGAGCGGTTTAATTTATCAATATACCATTACTTATTGAGTTTATCTGATAAAGAAACAGCTGAAGATACTCTTCAAACGACTTGGCTTAAAGTGATAAAAGTACAATCAACAACAAAGCACCATACTAATGTTAAAAGTTGGTTATATACTATCGCCCGAAATACGTTAATTGATGAGCTTAGGCGTCAACAAAAATGGCAACTTCAAACATTAGAGCCAGATCATTTAAAGAGTGATTTATTAGATCAAGAACTTGAAAAAACTACCCGTTTAGAAATATTTAATTCAGCGATAAGTAAGCTGCCGTTTTATCAGCGCGAAGTGTTTATTTTTCAACAAGAAGGTTTCTCTGTAGGAGAGATAAGTGAATTGACGAATGAAAGCTTTGAAACGACCAAAAGTCGTTTGCGTTATGCACGAAATAACTTAAAAGCAATGTTAGGAAAATATTATGAACGATGAACAGCTTGATAAAGAATTGGCAGGACTTTATCAGCAAAGAAAAGCCCAAATGGTTGCTCCAAAAGTTAACTTAGCTAAGGCGACTAAAAATAGCACCTATTCATTCGCTAAATTGATTTCAATATTTACTGTTGGGGGACTGGCATCATTTGGGATCATGGCGGTTATTACGCATTTTGCTAAAAGCCCTGAGCATTCTAAGCCCATATTTACGCCTATTCATCAAGTTAATTTGGCAGAACCAAAAACTAAACAAACCGAAGATATATTTGTGGTTGATAAAGTTCCATTACCAGCCAAACCAGAGCCTCCATCATTACTACCCGAATTAGATGTATTAACACCGGTAAAAAATGAAGCTCATATAAGTGACATTGAAAATATAACGTTAAATACCCGACAAGTTGTTCTGATACCACACTTAAAAGACCCTGAATTCCTAGTTAAACCTGTTTTTAAGGTGATGCCTAAATTTCCAACTAAATCACTTAAAGATCAAGAGTCAGGCGCTATTAGATTACGCTATGAAATTGATACTACAGGGAAGGTACAAAACATTCAGGTGATAGAAAGCGGAGTTACACGAGAATTACAGCGTTCAGCGATAAGTGCATTAGCAAAGTGGCGATATGAATCAGATATAACTCAACAAAAAGATCATGAAATTATTTTTGAATTCAATTCCAAAGATCATTAAATATTAACCTTTACTTTCATATTGAAGCATTGAAAGTAAAGGTTAACTCATAAGAACTATTTTTTTAACTTAGCAAAAGCATCAGCAAAAGCATTACCCATCGCCGCATTATCTACGGGCTTCTGTTTATTGGTACGCGGCGATTTTTGATTGTTTCTCGCTTGAGGTTTTGTGGTTTGAGGAGCATTTTTATTATGTTTTTCTTGAGGCTTAGTAGAAGTTTGCTCAATGGCATCATTTAAGCGCATCGTTAAACTAATACGTTTTCGAGATGGGTCGACTTCGATAACTTTTACTTTAACAATTTCGCCAGCTTTAACGATTTCGCGTGGATCACTAACAAACTTATCGGTTAATGCGGAAATATGCACTAAACCGTCTTGATGAACACCTAAATCGACAAACGCACCAAAGTTGGCAACGTTAGAGATAACGCCTTCTAATATCATGCCAACGCTAAGATCATTAATGGTATTAATGCCTTCTTTAAATTGTGCGGTTTTAAACTCAGGGCGTGGATCTCGGCCTGGTTTTTCTAGTTCGCTGACAATATCTTTAATGGTTAGCTCACCAAAATTATCATCAATCAGTTTGTCTATTTCAAGCTTGTTTAAGTGTTCTTTATTGCCAATTAACGAACCAATATCACTTTGCAGTTGTTGAATTATTTTTTCAACAACTGGGTAAGTTTCCGGATGAACGCCTGAATTATCTAACGGGTTTTCTCCATCGGTAATTCGTAAAAATCCGGCAGCTTGTTCAAACGCTTTTGGTCCTAAACGAGCAACTTTTTTTAATGTTTTTCGATTATTAAATCGGCCATGTTCATCACGATAAGCAACAACATTTTGAGCCATAGTTTTATTTAAACCTGAAACACGGGTTAAAAGTGCCGCTGAAGCATTGTTTAAATCAACGCCAACATTGTTCACACAGTTTTCGATGACATTATCAAGCATTTGTATTAATTGAGTTTGATTAACATCATGCTGATATTGCCCTACACCTATGGCTTTCGGGTCTATTTTTACCAATTCAGCTAATGGATCTTGTAAGCGACGAGCAATGGATACCGCACCGCGCAAAGATACGTCTAAGTCAGGAAACTCATTGGCGGCAAATTCAGACGCCGAATATACTGATGCACCCGCTTCACTGACGATCATTTTTTGAGGCTTATTTTTTTCCAGTGTTTGAATCACTTCAGCGACTAGTTTGTCACTTTCTCGTGAGCCAGTACCATTACCAATAGCAATTAATTCAACTTTATATTGTTGGCATAAATTCACCAAAGTACGTAATGATTTGTCCCAATGATTTTGCGGAGCATGGGGAAAAATAGTGGTGGTATGTAGCAATTTACCCGTGGTATCAACTATCGCTATTTTGCAACCGGTTCTTAAACCGGGATCTAAACCAATGGTGGTTTTTGCTCCTGCAGGCGCTGCCATGAGTAAGTCAGACAAATTTGTCGCAAAAACATTAATAGCCTCTGCTTCTGAGCGTTCACGTAATTGTCCCAGTAATTCAGTTTCTAAATTAACACTAAGTTTAGCTTTCCATGCAAGACGTATGGTTTGGGTGAGGAAATCGGCTGCATTTTGTCCAGAAAGTCGAAAATTGTAATGTTCAGTAATCAGCTGTTCGGCGCTCGAATAACTGTTAGTCTCTTGTGCAGGATCAACTTGTATACTGAGTTGCAGCATTTTTTCATTGCGTCCACGAAACATCGCAAGTGCACGATGAGAAGGAACTTTGTTTAAACGCTCAGAAAAGTCAAAATAGTCTTTATATTTTTGCCCTTCTTGCTGCTTTCCTTTGGCGACAGAACTGGTTAAGTGAGCTTGCTTGAAGATATGTTTGCGCAGTTTTTGTAATAAATTAGCATCTTCAGCAAAGCGTTCAATAATGATAAAACTTGCGCCTTCAAGTACAGCCTTAACGTCGGTGAATCCAGCCGCTGGATTAATATAAGTACTTGCTTCTTTCTCAGGGGATAATTGCCAGTTGTTATAAAGGCTATTTGCTAGCGGTTCAATGCCAGCTTCAATGGCTATTTGTCCTTTTGTGCGCCTTTTAGGGCGAAACGGTAAGTACAAATCTTCAAGGCGGGTTTTATTATCGGCTTGATTAATCTCATTTGATAAAGACGGGGTTAATTTACCTTGCTGTTCGATGCTTAATAAAATAACTTTCTTACGGTCGGCTAAATCACGTAAATATTTTAGGCGCTGGTCAAGATGACGCAAATGGTTATCGTCTAAACCTTGTGTCGCTTCTTTTCTGTAACGTGCGATAAATGGCACTGTCGCACCATCATCGAGTAAATTAATTGCCGCATTAATTTGTTGAGGTTTAACGTTTAATTCTTGTGCAATTTGTTCGGCAATTAGCGCCATATTTAGCTGTCCTTAATCATTTTTTATAGGGGTTAGATTGGGGCTGAATGAGATAAAACAAGCATCATTAAAAACTAAAGTATTGCATCATTACCAAACTATTTATTGCCCTATTATATTATCATTTTTATAAATCGCCCATTATATTCAATGAAAGCGGTAATGATTAAGTTATCTATTAATTGAATAATCTTAATAAAGTCGTAGTGTTCTAGTGTGGCTATCGCTAAAATGCTCTGATGAGAAAATCAAATTACATCACTCGTGAGGGCTGGGATCGTTTAGACAAAGAGCTAAAGTTTCTTTGGAAAGACGAACGTCCTCGCATTACCCGTTCAGTTTCTGAAGCGGCGGCTCAAGGCGATAGAAGTGAAAACGCTGAGTATATTTACGGAAAAAAACGATTAAGAGAAATTGATCGACGCGTGCGATTTCTAGTAAAGCGTACGGAAGATTTAACCATTGTTTATTATGATCCTAAGCAAGAAGGTAAAGTATTTTTTGGTGCGTGGGTAACCTTGCTTAATGAAGACGATCAAGAAGTTTCTTACCGTGTTGTAGGGCCTGATGAATGGAATGCCAAAACCGGCGAAATTAGTATAGATTCACCGATGGCGCGCGCACTAATTGGTAAAGAAGTTGATGATGAAGTTGTAGTGAAAACACCTGATGGTGAGCGTGTTTTTGATGTCATTAAAATTTGGTATAAATAGCTATTTATGTAATTTAGTCAAAAGCTTAATTAAAAGTTTAAGCCAAACTTAATAAGAAATTTAAGGGAAAATCATGTCATATAAATTATTAATAATTTTACTACTAACCTGCTGTACTTTTCCTGTGTTTGCTGAAAAAACCAACCCTAATTATGATGCTAAATTAGCTGCCAAATATGGTGGCGATGAATATGGCATGAAAAGTTTTGTTTTGGTGATGTTAAAAACAGGCAGTAATAAAACTGAAGATAAAGCGAAAATAAGTGAATTGTTCAAAGGTCATATGGAAAATATTGAACGTTTGGTCGAAGAGAAAAAATTGATTGTTGCTGGACCAATGGGCAAAAATGATAACTCGTATCGCGGAATTTTTATTCTAGATGTAGCGAGTATCGAAGAAGCGGAAGCGTTAATGCAAACTGATCCGGCGATTAAAGCTCAGCTATTAGCAACTGAATTATACCCTTGGTATGGCTCTGCTGCACTCGCTGCTTATCTTGAGGCATCAGATAAAATCTGGCAAAAAAGCCCATAATTATTTGGATATTAGTATTAACCTTTTAATCAAAATAGTATCAATCAACTTCATTAATAAGGATATTTATGAAAACCATCACAGTGTTTATTATATTTACTTTTCTTTCTTTTCAAAGCTTTGCAAATAAAGAATTATTACCGAGAGAGTTTTTATTAAATGGTATAGAAGAACACTATGTTAACGAGCTAATCTATCTTAATGAAACCGTTATTTTAGACGAAATTGTCTTTTGCTCTTTTACTTTTAAGCCATTTAAATCATGTCGCTCTGTTAATGCTAAGTTTTTTTTACTCATACCTATAGATGGAACCAAACCAAAAAATCAAACATATGGTGTTGAATATATAGCTGGGGAAATGGTTGAGAGAAAAATGTCGATTTATGAGCAATTGTTTATCGATAAAGTTTTAAAATATTTTAATAAAATAGGTGATGAATACAAAAAAACATCACCTATTTATAAAAAGCTTCAAGAAGAATTAGAAAGAGAAAAAGCGAATAAAGCCGCTTTAAAAGAAAAGTTGGAGCATAATTAGTTCAGATGTTACCGGCTTAAACTTTCGATTAAAGCCGGTAACCTCACATCACTATTTAATCATTCTAACGCCAACTGGTGTTTGGCAAATATCTAGCACTGGTGGCGGCTTTTTATAGAAAAAAGCATTTTCACGCTTTCTTCTATCGGATAACTTTTTCGCGTAACTTGGGTGTTCAGTGTTGTTAATTTCTAGACGGATTTGTTGCTCTTTCGGTAAATCACTCATTAATTGCACTTTAACCATTGGTGTATAATCTTTTAGATCTACTGGCGTATCGCCTTCAATTACTGAGGTACGAGTAATCGCCTGTACATGATTCATGCCATAAACCACTCGACCAAATACGGTCATAATACGGTCTAAGTAACGTGTTGCTTGGCCATTAGTAATATAGAAATGACTTGTTGCCGAATCAGGTTCATTCGCTCTAGCCATCGCAATCACTCCCGGGCAATGTAACATCCAAGCCTTGTTTTCTGTATTACTTCTTCCTAACGCAAAACCCTCTTTAAACCCAGTTTGTTCAGTAAATAAATCATTTTCTTGTACTAAGGTAAATGACCAATCTTTATCGATAGGGAAATCAGCTTCTATTTTCATTTCTGATATGGCTTTGTCTTTTACGCTACCATCATCAGGGCCGCCTTGAGCGACAAATCCGTCAATCACACGATAAAACTTATTACCATCATAATGTCCTTTTTGCGCGAGTGTTTTAAAACGCTTTACATGATTTGGCGAAAATTGTGGTGCCAGTTCAATCACTACTTTTCCATGAGGTAATGTTAATAATATTGCGTTGTTTGGATCTAATTCACGCCATTCACTCTCGAAGGCATTTACGTTAAAGGCGGTTAAAAATGTGATTATGAGGAATGAAAGTTTACGATTCATTTAAGCGTCTCTTTTTGTTTTTATTGAGTGAGTCAATTTGACATTACTATACAGTATTCGCTTGGCGTTAAACCATGAAATTGTTAATCTATAAAATGAAAACTTGTTAAATTTTGGAGTGTTTTGTGAACAAAAGCGTTGTTACTAATTTACTTGCCTTGACGTTAACTATTGTCGGTCATGTATTTAGTCATCATTTGATTTTTACCGTGGGCGTTTTTGCGTTATCAGGTGCGATCACCAATTGGTTAGCGATACACATGCTTTTTGAAAAAGTGCCATTTTTGTATGGTTCAGGCGTTATTCCTGCTCGATTTGAAGAGTTTAAGCAGGGCATTCGTCATTTAATGATGGAACAGTTTTTTACAGAAGAAAATATCGATCGTTTTCTTTCTGGTCAAAATGGAGATTCGGGTAAGGCTGCAGGAATTGATTTGGCGCCAATTATTGAACAAGTTGATTTAAGTCCTGCCTTTGATGATTTAGTCCAAGTAATTGAAAACTCGTCTTTTGGTGGCATGTTAGCTATGGTGGGAGGTAGTGAAGCATTGCAACCATTGCGTGAACCTTTTATTGAAAAAATGAAAGCGAGTGTGGTCAATATTTCGCAAAGTGAAGCATTTAATATGATATTACGTAAGGAGCTTGAGCAACCCAATGTAATGGCTGAAATGCGTGATAAAGTCAGTGATATTATCGAAAAGCGGTTAAATGAATTAACGCCGCAATTGGTAAAAGAAATTATCCAAGAGATGATCCGTAAACACTTAGGCTGGTTAGTTGTTTGGGGTGGTGTTTTTGGCGGAATTATTGGTTTCATTGCAGCAATCACTAATAATTTTTAAGAATTTATCAATAAATCGCAATAATTATATTACTTTGGGGGGCTGTATACTGGCTATTGTACTGTCTTTATTAACATGCCACTATGATGAACACAGTTAGGTAAAAAATTTTAAAATGATAAAATTCTCGTTCGCTTTTATATTAATTTTTGTCGTGCTTAATAGCCACGCTTCTACAATTACTATTTACGATCAAGATCAACAGCCATTGCAGAATGCGGTGGTGTGGCTAACTCCGTTAGAAAAACAGCAGAAAGTTGAGCCATCAGAAACACCTTTTATAATGATGCAAAAAGATCGGCAGTTTATTCCTCATATTCTAGTGGTTCCTCAAGATGCTAAAGTTGAATTTCCTAATGCAGACTCGATTATGCATCACGTATATTCGTTCTCCAAAACTAAAACGTTTGAGCTGAAGCTATACCGAGAACAGCCCCAAACTTCTGTTGTATTCGAACAAACAGGGGTTGTTGAACTTGGCTGTAATATACACGATTGGATGTTAAGTTTTATCGTCGTAGTCGATAGTCCTTTTTATGCGATAACGAATGAGCAAGGGCAAGTTTCTTTAAATATTGAACAAGGTAAATACACGCTTAATTTATGGCATGAAGGCTTCACAGATTTTAGCCAAGTAGAGTCTGAGGCTATTCAGTTATCCAGTGATGAATATAGCTACCAATTAAAACAACATGTAAAACCTATTATTGCCATTGATGTTGATGAGTTTGATGATTATGAATAATTGTTTACGACTTTTAATCGTTTGCTCATTTGTTGTTGGGTTTGCTGTGAATGCCGAAATTAAAGGGCTGATTCAAGTCAGTGCCATTAATGGCGATGAACAATTAAGTTGGCAGCAAGGTGGTGTTGGACTTTATCGTTATGACACCGATCACGACGGTATAATTTTTTCTCAAGGTCTTGTCGAGTTTAGACATGATTTAACTACTGCTTGGTCTGCTCATGGTGTCATCAATGCTTATCAAGATCCTGAGTCAACTCTCGGCTTTAGCCAAGCTTACATTAAATATCAACCGTTAACGCAAAGTCGTTTTAAATGGCATTTAAGAGTTGGAGGGTTTTACCCGTTAATGTCTCTTGAGAATCCAGATATGGGGTGGATATCGCCCTATAATTATACCAATTCAGCCATTAATAGTTGGATTGGTGAAGAATTGAAAACATTCGGACTTGAGGCAACACTTAAACTACCTGGGAGAAGTTTTAAAAGCCCACACAGTTTTTCGTTTATTGGTGCTACGTTTAAAGGTAATGATCCTGCCGGAACTTTGCTTTCTTGGCGAGGTTGGGCAATGCATGATCGCCAAACTCTTTTTAATGAAGGGATCCGCTTTGCTCCTATAGCTTCATTAAGTACGCCGCAATTACAATTTCAAGCCAATCAAGTGTTGCCTTTTACCGAAGTAGATGGTCGTTTTGGTTATTATGCAGGTATACATTGGGACTATTTAAAAAAGTCTCAGTTTCGTTTTTATTATTACGACAATAATGGTGACCCTGCTGCCATCAATTATAAAACGGGGCAATATGCGTGGGATACCAGTTTTTCAAGTGCTGCTTGGCTTTATAAGTTGACAGGGCAAACTCGAATCATCGCTCAAGTGATGTCTGGTAAAACAGCAATGGGAAAGAATAGAGGGATAGATAATCGCTTCTATAGTCATTTTATTATGCTCAGTCATAAAATGGCAAAGCATCGCTTTTCGTTGAGGTATGATTATTTTGAGGTGACAGATATTGATGGTTGGCAGCTTGATCCCAATGCAAGTCAAGGAGAAGGAATAACCGCGACGTGGCGTTACCAGCTAACATCAAATTGGCAATTCGGTATTGAAGGTGCTGCAATGGATAGCCAAGCGGATAATCGTGCTGCAATAGGCTTCAAGTCGAAATTTTCTCAGCAACAAATAAGTTTACATGCACAATTTCGCTTTTAGTAAGTGAGCGACTATAAACCTGTACATACTATGTAATTTATCCACTACAGTTCTCCCACAAAAGACAACTGATATTCACTAAAATACCCTTTAATTTTAGCTTCATTAGGGCTATGCTTGCGCTTTAATCTCAGGGATTTAAAAGAGCAAATAGTACGAAGGCGTAAGGTTTGTTAAATTCCGATCATTTTATAAGGTAAACGGAGTCATGTTTGGTCGCTTAAAGGCATTGCCAGCCGATCCTATTTTAGGATTATTAGCAAAATATCGTGAAGATACTAACTCAAAAAAAATTGATTTGGGTGTAGGTGTTTATAAAAATGAAGCAGGTCACACCGCCATTTTAGATTGTGTGAAAAAAGCTGAAAAATATCGAAACGATAATGAAGATACCAAAGTATATATTGGCCCAACCGGCTCTCCTATTTTCAATGATGAAATGAGCAAATTAATTTTCGGTCATCATAAAGTCTTACTTGAAAATCGCGCTCGAACAGTTTCAACCCCTGGTGGTACAGGTGCATTACGTGTTGCGGCTGAATTTATTAAATCTTGTAAAGCCGGTGCGACTATTTGGGTAAGTAATCCAACTTGGGCAAACCATACAGGTTTGTTTGAAGCCGCTGGATTAACGGTAAAAACCTATCCTTATTATGATTATGAGAATAAAACATTAGACTTTGACGGCATGTTAGCGGCACTTAAAGAAGTGAGCGCTGATGACGCGGTATTACTACACGCTTGTTGTCATAATCCAAGCGGTATGGACTTAAACAACGAGCAATGGCAACAAGTCGCCGAAGTGGCTAAATCGGTTGGTTTTTTACCCGTAGTTGATATGGCCTATCAAGGGTTTGGAGAAGGACTAGATGAAGATGCTTACGGCTTACGTTTAATGGCCGACAGCGTTGAAGAAATGATCGTGTGTAGTTCTTGTTCGAAGAACTTTGGCTTATATCGAGAACGTATTGGCGCGATTACTATTATTGGTCAATCATCGTCTGCTGTCGATGTTGCCAATTCTGTTTTACTTTATGTTATTCGTGTTATTTATTCGATGCCGCCAGCACATGGTGCTGCGTTAGTTGAAACTATCTTGCATTCTGATGAGTTACGTAACCAATGGCATGCTGAACTGAAAGAAATGCGTGATCGTATCAATGGTAATCGTCAGTTATTGGTTGATAAGCTTATTGAAAAAGGCGTGACTCGCGATTTTAGTTTTATCACACGTCAAATGGGCATGTTCTCTCTCTTAGGTATAACCCCTGAGCAAGTACAACAGCTGCAAGATGAATACAGTATTTACATGGTTGGTTCTAGCCGCATGAGTATTGCGGGAATTGCCAACTCAAACGTAGACTATTTAGCTGAGTCTATTGCCAAAGTATTATAATTTAGCTAAAGAAAAGAAAAGAAAAACGGATAACGAGCACTCGTTATCCGTTTTTTATTGTGTCATTAAACCTGATATTTATTTTGAATCTTGGCTTCTTTCAAACTTAATTATGTCGAGAGTTTGAACGCATTAATAAAACAAATAGCCCTACTAATAAAATGAGTACTGTTGAAGGTTCAGGCACTTCAATATTCGGAACGGCTGTTTTTACCGTTTGAAAATTACCAATTAATGCGTAGTTTGTATAAAAACGAACATCTTCCAAAATAGCCCCATCACCAGCATTGAAAGCACCTTTGGTTGCTAAGAATGTGCCGTTAAGTTCAGCGCCACCGAAATTAAGTGAAGATACAGATTCGTTGATAAAGTTGAATAATACATTTGCCGACGTTAAGCCATCAGAGAACAAAATTTTAGCGCCAGACGCGATTAATGCATTGCCTGAAATATTAATAATTAAGTTATCGCTACTTGAACCATTAATATAAAGCACGTCGCTTGACCCCAAAGTTAGCGAAGATACGTTAATAACATTTTGCACACTGGCATCAAATGTTGTGGTTTCTGTTATCGCGCCATGATCAATACCCGATAAGTTTTTAGCGAAATTACTTGCCGTTAAAATATCTGTCGATAATTGATCAAGAACATTTCCGTTAGTTTTTACCACATCAGAACAAGCGGAACTATTACCTTTTACTTCGGAAGCAGCTCCCATGATAAAGCTATTGGAACAAGCATCACCATAAACAATCGCACCAGAAGCAAAGCCTATACTATTGCTCGCTGCTATATTGCCGTGTATAAACGCTTCGCTTCCTAATACAAGTGAACCATCAACAGCTGTGCCGTGAAAGTCCCATTGACCAACACCAATGGTGTACTGATCTGCAACACCTAAATCTACGCCTAAATCAATTAATCCTGCATTTGCAGATGATGAAACCAAGCTGCTAGCAAATACTAAAACGATTAAAAAACTATTCTTTAAATTAAGCACGAAATGCCCTTATCTATATAACTACAATAAAAATGACAGCGCTATCATAACAAATATGTGTATATAAAAGATACTAAAAAGAGTTTTTACTCTATATTTTAATTATGCATTTGTAGATAATTGTTGACGCACAATCGAATCATAAACTATCAATTTTAATTGCTGATGACGTTGTTACCCTTTGGCTATATTGTAAAACCATAGGAAAAATGCATGATTTTCGGTATAGTGCGGCAAAATATTGTGAAAATTAGGAGAGTAGCGTGGCTACAACAGGTAATCTATTTATCCTTTCAGCACCTAGCGGAGCAGGAAAGTCGAGTTTAATCTCTGCATTACTTAAACAAAGTAGCTCTCGTTTAATGCAAGTTTCAGTTTCTCATACTACCCGTCAGCCCAGACCCGGTGAGATTGATGGTCAGCACTATCATTTTATCAGCGTTGAAAAATTTAAACATCAAATCACTAAAAATGAATTTTATGAATACGCTGAAGTATTTGACAATTTTTATGGTACCTCTGAAAGTGCAATTGATGAACAGCTCGCTAAAGGTATTGATGTATTTCTGGATATTGATTGGCAAGGTGCTCAGCAAGTGCGTATGAAAAAGCCTGATGTAACGACTATTTTTATTAGCCCGCCTTCAAGGGAAGATCTCGAGGCTCGATTACGTTCTCGAGGTCAAGACAGCGAAGAAGTAATCGAAAGTCGAATGGCGCAAGCAAAAGCAGAATGTTCACATTATCAAGAGTTTGACTACATCATAGTGAATGACGATTTTGACCAAGCACTTGCTGATTTAACAACCATTGTGAACAATCAACGCCTAAAACGTAGTCAACAAGTCGAAAATCATGAAATTTTATTCAAAGATCTATTGGCTAACGATTAAGCACATAGTAAACTACGCGACTATTTTGTAAATTATAAACGTTGGAGTGACCAAATGGCTCGCGTAACTGTTGAAGATGCCGTAGATAAAATCGGTAATCGTTTTGACTTGGTGTTAATTGCATCTCGTCGTGCTCGTCAAATTGCCACGGGCGGTAAAGATCCATTGGTTGAAGTAGAAAATGACAAACCTACTGTAATTGCTTTACGTGAAATTGAAGCGGGTTTAATCACTACTGATGTGATGAATGAATCAGATCGTCACGAGCAAGTACAGCAAGAGTCTGCAGAGCTTGCTGCTGTTGCAGCAATTGTTGGTGGTCAAGAGCACCAACAATAACGTTAATATTACTAATTGCATTATTGTTCTTAGCTTTATTAAACATTAGCGCGTAATTATGAATTCATGATTGCGCGTTTTTTATTGCAAAATGATATTCCACAGAGATACCTTTGGTGCTTGGTATTCCTGTTAATTCATCGTATTCTTATTACTTATACGTCTCACTTTGTCCAGCTATCTTAAAGGAAAATTTGCGTGTACCTTTTTGAACCATTAAAAGAACTCGTTTCTAGCTATTTATCAAAAGTACAAATAGATCTTCTAAAGCAAGCATATATTGTCGCTCGAGATGCTCATGAAGGGCAAATGCGTTCGAGTGGTGAACCTTATATTACTCACCCCGTTGCCGTTGCTTATAACTTAGCAAAAATGCACCTTGATCATGAAACGTTAATGGCAGCACTTTTACATGATGTTATTGAAGATACCGACACGACTAAAGATGACTTAGCTGAACTTTTTGGCAATACAGTTGCCGAGTTGGTCGAAGGGGTTAGTAAGCTTGATAAATTAAAGTTTGATAATAAAGAAGAAATGCAAGCGGAGAATTTCCGTAAAATGGTACTTGCCATGGTGCAAGATATTCGCGTTATTCTTATTAAACTGGCTGATCGCACACACAACATGCGAACACTCGAATCTTTAAGACCAGACAAAAGACGACGCATCGCTCGAGAAACCCTTGATATTTACGCACCGATCGCTAATCGATTAGGTATTCATGATATTAAAAATGAGCTCGAAGTTTTAGGCTTTGAAGCGTTGTACCCAATGCGTTCTCGCGCGTTAAAATCTGCGGTAAAACAAGCACGCGGCAATCGCAAAGAAATTATACAAAACATCCAAGAAGAAATAGCTGCGAGACTTGAAGAAAGCGGTATTCGTGCGAAAGTTGTTGGTCGTGAAAAGCATCTTTTTTCTATCTACCGTAAAATGCTCAACAAAGAATTAATGTTTAATGAAGTGATGGATATTTATGCTTTTAGAGTGATTGTTGATAGCAAAATAGACGATTGTTACCGATCGCTGGGTGCTGTTCATAATTTATTTAAACCTATTGAAAGCCGCTTTAAAGATTATATTGCTATTCCAAAAACTAACGGCTATCAATCTCTGCATACTTCACTTATTGGTCCTCATGGCATTCCTGTAGAAATACAAATTCGAACTCATGACATGGACCAAATGGCAGACAAAGGTGTTGCTGCGCATTGGTTATATAAACAAGACGGTGATGAAAGTGGCACTACTGCGCAGATGAAAGCGAGCCGCTGGATGCAAAGTTTACTTGAATTACAACAAAGTGCCGGTAGTTCATTTGAATTTATAGAAAACGTAAAATCTGACTTATTCCCTGAAGAAATTTATGTATTTACGCCAGATGGTAGAATTATTGAATTACCGATGGGCGCAACGGCGGTTGATTTCGCTTACGCAGTTCATACTGATGTTGGTAATTCTTGTGTCGGTGTTAAAGTAGATCGTAAGCCATATCCATTGAGTCAGCCACTCGATTCAGGACAAACTATTGAAGTGGTTACCTCTTCTGCTGCCAGACCGAATGCTACCTGGTTAAACTTTGTTGTGACCGCGAAAGCAAGATTACAAATTCGTACGTATTTACGTTCACAAGAACAAACCGAATCTTATGCGTTAGGTCGTCGTTTACTTAATCATGCACTAGGAAAAATTGAGCTTGAAGATATTGCGCAAGCGAAAATTGATCAAGTGGTTAAAGAGACAGGTAATAAAGATTTAGACGAATTACTGGTAAATATTGGCCTCGGTAATGCGTTAAGTATTGGTATTGCTCGTCGCTTAACCGATGAATTTACAGAAGATAGTGATATAGCGCCATCACCTAATAAAGCGAAAATGCCGATTAAGGGCACTGAAGGTATGTTGGTCAGTTATGGAAAATGTTGTCGTCCAATACCGGGTGATGGAATTCTTGCCTACTTAAGTCCGGGCAAGGGTTTGATTGTTCACCAGCAAAGTTGTAAAAATATTAAAGGCACTAAAGAGTCACAGTTATTCCCGGTAAGATGGGACACAGATATCGATCGCGATTTTATTGCAAAATTACGCGTTGAAATTGTTAATCACCAAGGGGCACTTGCAGCGTTAACCAATGTTGTCGCACGCGGAGGCTCAAATGTTCATACGCTTAACTCAGGTGAAAAAGAGTCTGGTTTATATGTTATCGATATGGAAATTACCTGTCGTAATCGTGTGCATTTAGCGGATATTATACGAAAAATTAAAGTGATGGTTGATGTACAACGAGTTGTACGTAACAAATAAACAGATATACGAAATATTAGGAACACTATGAAAACGATCATTAATACAGAAAATGCACCCAGTGCAATCGGCACATACAGCCAAGCGGTTAAAGTAAACAATACCGTATATCTTTCAGGCCAAATTCCACTAGTTCCTGAAACCATGGAAATCGTTTCGGATGACTTTGCAGCACAAGCGCATCAAGTGTTTAAAAATTTATCCGCGGTATGTGAAGCGGCGGATGGTTCACTAAATGATATGGTTAAAGTAAATATATTTTTAATGGACTTGAGCCAGTTTGCGACAGTAAATGAAGTGATGAGCCAATACTTTCAACAGCCTTACCCTGCGCGAGCGGCTGTTCAAGTTTCACGTTTACCAAAAGATGTTGCGATTGAAATTGACGGTGTGATGGAATTACCTAACGTTGGTTAATTTGATGTTGGTTTAGATGTTTATCTAAAGTAAGAGTGTGGCGTGTAAGTTATTCAAAGCAATTTTGCTTTAGACATAGCCGTCAATTGATGAAGTTATGAGCTTATGTTTCATAAGTGATTCACTGAAGAAAGCAGACAATGCAGTATAAAGCGTAAGTGCGAAGAATATGACTCCAGAAAGATTACAAAGAATAAATTCGATGCTAGACCATCGCCAACCTGACCTTACTGTTTGTATGGAAGGCGTACATAAAACCCATAATCTTGCCGCGGTGGTGAGAACGGCTGATGCCATAGGTATCAGTGATGTTCACGCGGTTTGGAAAAATGAGCGTATGCGTGTTTCTGGCGGAAGTGCTGCTGGCAGTCAAAACTGGGTTGATGTTCATAATTACACATCAACCGAAGATGCAATCAAGGAATTAAAACGCCAAAACATGCAAATTTTGGTAACGAACCTTTCTGATACTTCAGTGGATTTTCGTGAAATAGATTACACCAAACCCACGGCTATAATTTTGGGGCAAGAAAAGTTTGGTGCTTCACCGGCTGCGCTTGAGCTTGCCGATCAAGATATTATTATTCCGATGGTTGGCATGGTTCAGTCATTAAATGTGTCTGTTGCCAATTCTGTGGTTTTATATGAAGCACAACGACAACGTAAAGCTGCTGGCATGTATGACACAGCAAGTATTTCTTATGAGCGTCGTCAACGATTTTTATTTGAAGGTGGTCACCCTATTTTTGCCAGCGCTTGTAAACGCAAAGGTTTACCTTATCCAGAAATAGATGATGAGGGTCAAATTGTTGCATCAGAGGACTGGTGGCAACAAATGCAAATGACCCAAGAAGCGTGGCAAGAGCTTGATAGTGAATAATAGTTAGGTGTGAACGTGCTAGAAACTCAAAAAGGAATTGGAAATCTCGCGCGTATCGCCATTTCAACACTAAAAGGTGTTGGTCCTAGCATGGCAAAAAAGTTAGAAAAGATAGGGCTGATTTCGTTACAAGACTTACTTTTTCATCTCCCCAATCGTTATGAAGATCGCACGCGAGTAACAACCATTCGCGATTGCTTACCCGGAATATTCACTAATATTATTGGTGAAATCACTCAAAACCAAATAGTTCAAGGTCGTCGTCGTATGATGATGGTCACGGTCAATGATGGTACAGGCTCAGTAAACCTCCGTTTTTTTCATTTTTCTGCTGCACAAAAAAACAACTTAGCCGTTGGATTAAATATCCGTTGTTATGGTGAAATCCAGCGTGGTGCCCGTGGTTTTGAAATTATTCATCCTGAATATAAACCGCTTGATCAAGACCAACTGCTACCACCAGTTGAAGAAACGTTAACGCCGGTTTATCCAACCACTGATGGTTTAAGGCAAATATCTCTTCGTAATTTAACTGAACAAGCGTTAATCAGGTTAAAGCGCGGGCAAGTCGAAGAGTTACTCCCAGAGAATTTTAATCATGAAAGTTACTCATTAGCACAAGCATTGGCTTTTATTCATCGTCCCACACCTGATACTTCTGTTTTACAATTAGAAGCAGGAAAACACCCCGCTCAATTGCGCTTAATTAAAGAAGAGTTACTTGCGCATAATCTGAGCATGTTAAAGCTGCGGGCATCAAGCGATGTCCATCAGGCGGTAACTTTAAATGTTGATGAAAAAATTGAGTCAGCTTTTTTAAAGTCTTTACCTTTTTCACCGACTAACGCTCAAGCAAGAGTGATAAAAGAAATTCGTGCTGATTTAAATAAAAACCAACCGATGATGCGTTTAGTGCAAGGTGATGTTGGTTCAGGAAAAACCCTAGTCGCCGCACTGGCAGCTATTACTGCGATTAGTGAAGGTTATCAAGTCGCTTTAATGGCGCCTACTGAAATATTGGCAGAACAACATGCTATTGGCTTTCAAAAATGGTTTGAATCGCTCGACATTACGGTAGGTTGGTTAGTGGGGAAGACTAAAGCGAAAGCAAGAAGGCACGCATTAGAACATATCGAAAATGGCAATATGCAAATGGTCATTGGCACACATGCCTTATTTCAAGAGCAAGTCATTTTTAAAAAGCTCGCGTTAATTATTATTGATGAGCAGCATAAATTTGGTGTTCATCAACGTTTGTCCTTGCGAGAAAAAGGTGCCTTTGACGGCAATTATCCTCATCAACTTATTATGACCGCAACGCCCATTCCACGTACGCTTGCTATGACAGCTTATGCAGACTTAGATACATCCGTCATTGACGAGCTTCCACCAGGACGAACACCGATAACTACTGTTGCTCTGCCAGATACTCGGCGTGATGATGTCATTGAACGTATTCGTCATTCTTGCCTTAATGAAAAGAGGCAAGCATATTGGGTGTGTACGTTAATTGAAGAGTCAGAAGTTTTACAATGCCAAGCAGCCGAAGACACAGCTGTTTATTTACAGGCTACCTTACCGGAATTAAAAATAGGCTTAGTGCATGGCCGTATGAAAAGCGATGAAAAACAAGCGGTAATGGAAGAATTTAAAGTAGGAAACTTACATCTGTTAGTTGCAACTACGGTGATTGAAGTAGGCGTAGATGTACCAAATTCTAGCTTAATGGTGATTGAAAATCCTGAACGTCTTGGTTTAGCGCAATTGCATCAATTACGTGGACGCGTAGGTCGTGGTTCAGTCGCTTCACATTGTGTTTTGATGTATAAAAGCCCTTTGTCGAAAACAGCAACTAAACGCTTAGCGGTATTACGGGAAAGCAATGATGGCTTTGTTATTGCTCAAAAAGATTTAGAAATAAGAGGGCCGGGTGAATTACTCGGCACTAAACAAACAGGCTTAGCTGATTTGAAAATTGCCGATTTATTACGAGATGCAGACCTGATCCCTGAAATTCAGCAACAGGCTTATCTAATATGGAAACAACACCCAGATAATGCCATTGCTTTAATTGATAGATGGTTAGGCAGCCGAGAGCATTTTAGTAATGCCTGATTACATTCGCCACCTTTCCAATTATTCACTTTATTAGCTAATTATCTAAACTAGTGTTTATTTAGAAAAATCTAAATAGTTTTCTGAAAGTAAAAATCAGACAAAAATAAATCAAGTATTGGCTTGTATTGAAAATAACGAACTTAGGCCAGAATGCCGTTTCTTCACTGAAAAACTGTAAACCAAACATCGCTGGCCAAGCCAATAACTCATAACCAGCTAGCGATATTGGCGCCATGGTGTAGTTGTAAATAAAGGCAACTAAACCAATGGCGACACCAGAAAAAGCCCATTTTAAAGAAAAGTTCAAGTCGTTACGTATAAGCTTTTTCATTTTAATAGCAGCAACACTGTTTAATCTCTAACTTGGCCATCGCCAATCACGACAAATTTTTCAGTGGTTAAAGATGATAAGCCCATCGGTCCATAAGCATGAAGCTTACTGGTTGAAATACCAATTTCTGAACCAAGCCCTAATTGCCCGCCATCAGAAAAACGTGAAGAAGCATTTATCATAACCACAGAAGAGTTGATTGCACGAACAAATTGCTGTGTACGACTGGTATCTTGGCTAACAATGACTTCGGTATGATCAGAAGAATACTCATTAATGTGATCAATACCATCGTTAAAACTGTCCACGATTTTAACGGCTATTTCTTGCGCTAAATATTCGGCATGATAATCATCAGTTGTCGCTAAGTTTGCATCTTTAAAGTATGGAAGACTCTTTTCACAGGCATGAATTTTTACCTGGGCTGAATCAGCAAGTGCTTTTGCTGCTAAAGGTAAAAATTCTGCAGCAATATCTTGATGTACCAATAAAGTTTCCAGTGAATTACAGGCACTTGGACGCTGCGTTTTACCATTTACTAAAATATTTACGGCTTTTGTTAAGTCGGCATATTTATCAATATATAAGTGACAAACGCCTTTGAAATGCTGAATGACAGGGATTTGACTGTTTTCAGTGACATAGCGAATTAACCCTTCTCCACCGCGAGGGATCACTAAATCGATACTGTCGCGTTGTTTTAGTAATTCATTAATAATTTCACGGCTGGTGTCAGGAATAACTGAAACTATATTTTTGTCGATGCCTTGGGTTTCTAAAACTTGATGTAAGCAGTTTGCTAGCGCTATGTTGCTGTGAATAGCTTCAGAGCCACCGCGTAAAATGACAGCATTACCTGACTTAATACAAAGCGCTGCCGCTTCTGCGGTCACGTTTGGACGAGATTCATAAATCATCGCAATCACGCCTAACGGTATTCTCATTTTTCCAACTTGCATACCATTTGGACGTAACGCTAAATTGGCAATATTTCCAACAGGGTCTGCGAGGGTAACAATTTCGCGAATGGCATTGGCAATGTCAACGATGCGTTGTTTGGTTAATAATAAACGGTCGAGCATGGCATCACTTAGCCCTTTGTCTCTACCTGCTTGAATATCTTTAGCATTTTCATCAATAATAAAATCGCTAGTGTCTTCTATTGCTTGCGCCATTGTTGTCAGTAAATGATTTTTTTGTGATGTGGTTAGTTGAGCAACAATACGTGAGGCTTTTCTAACGAGCTTGGCATTATCTGCCATATTAAAATGTTTCATGAGTCTCTCTTTTCCTAGCCGTTATACTTTGGGAAATAATCTTTAGTCATTAGCTAAGTTTATAAAATTAATTTATTTAATAACGATTGATCTTATTTGGTGATTTACAAAATCACCATATCGTCTCGGTGAATAACAACTTTACTGGGGCAACATCCTAAAATTTCGGCAATTTCTTTGCTTTTACACCCTTTTATACGCAGTAAATCCCTTTGACTATATTGGCAAATCCCTTTAGCGATAATTTTTTGTGATTGATTATCAATAATATGAATTGACTCACCTGCAGCAAAGTCACCGCTGACGTCAACAATGCCCGATGGTAATAATGAGGCGCCTTTGTTAATTACAGCATTCACAGCGCCAATATCAAGACTAACATTACCGTGACTCTTTAACGTGTGTTTAAGCCAATGTTTACGTGCTTTGATTGCCGTTTGATTGGCTTTAAATCGAGTTCCAGGGTTTTCACCTCTTAGCAGTGCGTCAAATACTTCACTATTGCGACCATTTAAAATGTAGGTTTCAATACCATTTTCAACGGCTTTTTCGGCGGCTTGAATTTTAGTTTTCATGCCACCTGTTGCAATGGGATTATTCGTTGTTCCAGCCATGGCATATATTTTATCGGTGATTTTGTTGATTTCAGGTATTAATACGGCATTCGGGTTGTTACGCGGATCTTGATCGTAAACACCATCAATATCACTGAGGATAAACAAACAATCGGCTTCACTAACCAAAGCAACAAGTGCGGCAAGATTGTCATTATCGCCCACTTTTAATTCATCTGTCGCAACCGTGTCGTTTTCATTAACAATGGGGATAACATTATTTGCTAATAATATGCGTAACGTATTCTTAATATTGATGTAGCGTTCACGGTTTTTTAAATCTGCATGGGTGATTAATAGCTGACTACATGGCACATCAAAAAAGCGTTGCCAATTCGCCATCATCTGCATTTGACCTACAGAGGCCATTGCTTGTTTTGTCGGAATAGAAAGTTCAGGCGAGCCGTGCTGAATTAATTGTCGACCAGCTGCAACGCTGCCAGATGACACTAATATAATTTCTTTACCTGCTTGCTGGCATTCAGTAATAAAGCGAGCAATGGCTAATAAATATGTGCCACTACAGCCCTTTGCATCAGGTGATACTAAGGCACTGCCTACTTTAATGACAGCACGATTAAAATTCATTACTTCTCCTCTGAAATTATCAATAACCCCTAGATATAGCATGCCTTGAAAGAGAGGTCATATGCAATGACATTTTAGCCATTTGTTAGAAGAGATTGCTATTTTTAGTAGCTTTAAGCAATAACAGAGGATTAATGGGTGTTTTTCATAATTTAATACAATAAATTTCGATAATTCTACGGAGCAATATATGAATATGAGTCAAATTTAACCACTCTTTAAAGATGCAATGTGAGATAAGTGAGAAATCGGAAAATATTAGCTGAAAGCTAGAACAATTAGATTTATCATATCTCGCAAGAATAAAAACGATTGTTTTGGCTCAAGTGATGTTAAATTTTTTACCTGCAAAACTCATTGGCTTTTTGTCGATGATTCTTTATACCATAAACACCATTTTTTGGTTGTTGCCTATTGTGCTTTTTTCTATAGCAAAAGCTATTATTCCTTTGAATTTATGGAGAAAGCTTTTTAGCTATTTACTTGATCGCATGGCAAGTAATTGGGTTGTGGTTAACACTCTGATTCAAAAATTGTTTAATAAAACTAAACTCATTGTCACTGGTTTAGAAAAACTAGAAAAGAAGCAATGGTATCTGGTGATTTCTAATCATCAAACATGGGTTGATATTGTTGTACTGCAACGTATTCTTCGTGGAAAAATACCATTTTTGAAATTCTTTTTGAAAAAGGAATTAATTTACGTGCCTTTTTTAGGTATCGCTTGGTGGGCACTAGATTTTCCTTTTATGAAGCGGTATAGCCAAAGCTTCATCAAAAAAAATCCGCATTTGAAAGGCAAAGATATAGAAACAACTCAAAAAGCGTGTGCTAAATTTAAGCATAAGCCTGTGAGTATTATGAATTTTATTGAAGGCACTCGTTTTACTCAAGAAAAACACGATAAGCAAAATTCATCGTTTAAGCATTTATTAAAACCCAAAGCCGGTGGTATTGGCTTTGTTTTATCAACCATGGGTGATCAGTTAAATAAAGTATTAGATATTACGATTTTTTACCCTGGATCTACACCAACGTTTTCTGATTTTTTATGTGGCCGTATAAAAGAAGTACGTGTTGATATTGTCGTAAAAGATATTGATCAATCTATCAAGGGGGATTATATCAATGACAGAGTGCATAAAATACAGTTTCAAAAATGGGTTAATCAACTGTGGTTAGATAAAGACGAGAAACTTGCTGAGTTTCATCAACAGAATAAATAAGGGAATTTAATGATAGCTATAATTTCATCGTGGTTAACTGAACAAGGCGTGTCGTCAGAAAATCTCGTTATGGCTTCATTGCTTGTCGGTTGCGTAATCATTTTTGTTATAAGTGCCGCTGCTTATTATTTAGTTAAGCATAAGTTGTTGGTAGCCATTCAAAAACTGGTTTCACATTCTCGAAATACTTGGGACGATTTAATTTTTGAACATCATGTATTTACCCGAATCGCTTTATTGATCCCCATTGTGATTTTTTGGTTTTTAATTCCACAATTTGTTATCGATGAACCGCTAATACTTAATTTTCTCTTAGTACTTGCCAAAGTTGCCATTACTTTTCAGGTCGCACGTACCATAGGAGCATTGCTCAATGTTATAAATAGTCTTTCTAAAGAAACAGCTAAAGACCGTTATTTGCCATTAAATGCGAGCATTCAAGTAATAAAATTAGTTGTCTATTTAGTGGCTACTATTTTATCCATTTCCTTTGTTTTAGATAAATCACCAATATATTTGTTGAGTGGTTTAGGTGCATTAACCGCGGTACTTTTGTTAGTTTTTCAAGATACGATAAAAGGGTTGGTGGCGAGTATTCAAATTTCAGCCAACAAAATGTTAGCCCCTGGAGATTGGATAGAGATCCCACAATATGGTGCAGATGGCGATGTGCTAGAAATTGGTTTAAATACGGTAAAAGTGCAAAATTTTGATCGTACTGTCACTACCGTTCCTACCTATGCATTAATCAGTGGTTCGTTTAAAAACTGGCGAGATATGTTTGCTTCAGGCGGGCGCAGAATAAAACGCACTATCATTATTGATATCGGCAGTATCCATTTTTATCAAACAGAAAAAATTGAAAAATTGAGTGAAATTCATTTATTAAAAGACTATTTGGCAACTAAAAAACAAGAAATAGCTGAACATTCTCAGCGTTTAGCGTTAGAAGATACGGATTACGTTAATCAACGTAAATTAACGAATGTTGGGACATTTCGTGCCTATATCACGGAATTTTTGCAGGATCATGAAAAAGTGCATCATCAAATGACGTGTATGGTCAGGCAGCTTCCTGCTACGGCTACAGGTTTACCGTTAGAATTGTATTTTTTTAGTAATGACCAAAACTGGGTGAATTACGAAGCAATTCAAGCGGATATTTTCGACCACTTATTCGCCATGGCACCTGTGTTCGATTTACGAATTTTTCAACACCCAAGTGGCGATGACTGGCGAAAACGTTAATCCATAAATAATAAGATTAACGTTGTCTAATCACGCCTTCTTGCATAGTGGTAGCAACTAAATCTCCGGCTTGGTTATAAATTTGTCCCCTAACTAAGCCTCTTCCGCCGACACTTGTTGGACTTTCCATTACGTACAATAGCCAGTCGTCAAAACGAAAAGGACGATGAAACCACATAGCATGGTCA
Source organism: Thalassotalea sp. (assembly GCA_029249355.1). Taxonomy (GTDB): domain Bacteria; phylum Pseudomonadota; class Gammaproteobacteria; order Enterobacterales; family Alteromonadaceae; genus Thalassotalea_H. The sequence continues at coordinate 2,037 of JAQWHO010000004.1, read as the reverse complement.
ATAGTCGCAATTTGAAAATTTGGCTGCCAATGGCTTACACCATGACTAAATAATGCAGTGGGTAGAAAATGAAAATCTGAAGTATAAGCAAGCATATATTTATGAATACGAGGATCATCAGGTAGTTGGCCGTTGGCTTTTATCCACATATGACAAATAGGCTCTGACTTTTCAGGCTGTATCCAGTTATATTGTTCTACTGGCTTTAATTCAATCGGTTTTTCAGAAAGGAATTTACCCCGAACATTTTCAGGAATATATTGCTGATTATCAAAAATGAAGTCAGTAAATGATGGTAATTCATCTGGCCCCGTTACTTTTGGCATTTCATTTTGATGATCGAAACCTTTCTCTTCTAATTGAAAGGAAGCTGTCATATAAAAAATAGCTTGGCCGTTTTGAATGGCTTTGACTCGTCGTGTATTAAAGCTTCGACCATCGCGAATATTTTCAACTTCATAAATAACAGGCTTTGCCGCATCTCCTGGACGTAAAAAGTAAGAATGAAGGGAATGAACGTGTCTGTCTAATTCAACGCTCTCTTGAGCCGCTGATAAAGCTTGTCCCATGACTTGACCACCAAATAAAGCTTTAAACCCTAAATCTTGGCTTTGACCACGATATAAGCCTTCTTCAATTTTTTCTAAGGATAATAAGGTGAGTAAATCTTTTAATACTTGGCTCATAGGAAATATTTATCATAATAAATGTTAAAGCGATTATATAAGAAAAGTAGAGACGATTGAAATAAACTACTCGTACCAGTTGGATAATTGAAATTTATTTTAAACGTTTTGTTGAATTATATAATTAAGTAAGATAATGTCCGACTATATTTTGAACATTAAATCCTCGTTGATTGTATAAGGGATAAACGTGCAAGCTGTATTAGAAAGAGAAGTGTTATTAGAAAGAAGGCATTATACGCCTGAGCAATCCTCATTATGGGATAAGCTTTCACTTGCTCAAAAATTTGCCGCAAGTAGTTTGACGCAGTTTGGTTATGACATTGCGTTTATTCGTAATAGTCAAGCCAGTGGTCGTTTAGCTATCTTATTGTGTGACGGTAATGCAGCAACCATTAATGACGAAGGTGAAATTAATACTTCTCCTGATATTACGATCAGACCTTAATAAAATAAATTTTCTAAAAAAGGCTGTTAACGCAAGTTAACAGCCTTTTTCTTTTGTATTTTACAAAGGGAGAAAGTTACTCGTTAAGTGGTTTAACCATATGCAGCATTTCAGGTTCAAAGCCTAAATTTTGGTAAAAGCGTTGTGCATTATTGTTATTTGCGAATACTTCTAGATGTAATAAACGATAGCCCTGTTTTTTCGCCCACGCTTCTGCTGAGTTTATTAATAATTTTCCAACACCCATTTTTTGGGCGCTTGGAGATACCGCTAATAAAGTCACTGTTCCGCACGTTTCATTTGAAATATCATCTTTGTGACTACATGCGTGAATTAAAACCTAAAGAAGTACCGATCTGCTCAGCAATCAGCGTAGTGTTAGGTTCAGGCGCATTAATTAACACTTCTAGCATATATTCATGTTGCATTTTCTGAACCGTGTTATCGCTATGCCAAGATAATTCAGCGACATTGGCTAAATCTTGCGATAAAGAGAGAATAAAGTCGTGATCGGTTTTTAATGCTACACGAATACTTATAGGCTTTGTCATCGAATGCCTTATATGACTAATGAAAACTTATGTAGAAGTTAAAATAATACGGGTCCTTTGTTTGGATATCAACACTATGTGGTGAACGCGCAATTATTTTTAGACATAAAAAAACCCAGTATAAGTACTGGGTTTTTTAATTCATAAAACAAAAATTACTTAATTTTTGCTTCTTTATACATTACGTGCTTGCGAGCTTTTGGATCAAACTTTTTGATTTCCATTTTCTCAGGCATAGTCTTTTTATTCTTATCAGTAGTATAAAAATGACCAGTACCAGCACTTGAAACTAAACGAATTTTATCACGCATGATGATTCCTTAAACTTTTTCGCCACGGGCACGGATATCAG
>JAQWHO010000003.1 GCA_029249355.1 Thalassotalea sp. | reverse complement strand
ATGACTCGTTACTTTCTTTTTCATCAGGCTTTTTCTGATGTTGTTGAATAAAGTTAATCACTTGCTGTTCAAAAAGGTAGTAACGGCGTAAATATAATTTTTCCTCAGAAAAAACAACGCCTTCTTGATGGTGAAGGTGATGATTATGGTTATGGCTAAGGTGATTATTTTCACTTTCCTCAATATTTAAATCACACAGTAACCTAATGAGTTGTTCAAGATCAGGAAAATGAAACCCTTGATGACTCACAATCCCTGAAGAGTCACAACAATAACCAAAACGTTGGTTAGCAATAGTACTTAAAGGTAAACAACTATGTCCTTCTCTTAAGCTCACGCTCAATGCCACTAACATGTGAAATAAAATGTTGGCTTTTTGGCTAATAGAAAAAGGGTTAAGCGTTCGAAGATCAGGATTAACTTGATCATTAGGCTTTTCAGTCGCTAATGGTTTCGGCAGTAATAGTATTTCTGTAAATTGTTTTGCAAAAAAATAATCGATTGCTTCAATATTAATGATCTGCTTTTGTAAATCTTTAAAACGATGGTACGGCAGCTCTAGTGAAATACCAGCAGAAGTAGAAGCAGTTAAAGGAGCGTTAGTTTTATTCATTATCGTCTCCTTGCTTAACATCAAGTTGTACATTTAATTGATTGTTAACTGAAAAATCGGCAAAACGTTCACCCGAAAAAATCGCATCTAATTGTGCTAATTCTGTATTTAAAATATTTCGATAAAAAACCCCACAACCTTTATGTTGCTTTTCATCAGACATACCCCGTAAATATAAGTAGTATACGCCACCAAAATCACGTTCTGGTTGATAATCTTCGAGCGTCACTTTCAAATATCGGTGTAAAGCTAAAGCGTAAATTAAATATTGTAAATCGTAGTGGTGTTTTACTATATCTTGCTGCAATAATTTTCCATCATAGTCGGGGTAGTTGCTGCCTAAATGATTCGATTTATAATCACAAATATAGAACTTACCTTGCTGTTCAAAAACTAAATCAATAAACCCGTGCATCATCCCTTTTAATGTCGAGAAATTCGGCAAATTAATGCCATGGTTTAGTAATGCACCATAAGGGGAGTTTTTACGATGGTTTATGACAAGCTCCGTTAATTCCTTAGTTGATGATTCGTTCAAGGGAAAATAAAATTCAACTTCTTTTAAACAATGATCAATCCCAATAGAAGATAGACTAAAGTCTTCGAGTGGCGTTTCTAACACTTGTTGTAACCAAGCTTCAAGATCCTTTGCGGTATAACCTTGAGGCAATTCACCATATTTGACTAAAGGCCATTCCATGCTTTTTGACCAATCTGGATGCATAAAAGATAATTTTTCTAAAATATCGTGTAACAAGTTCCCTGTTTGAGCCCCTTTTGTTAAAGCGAATCTGAACAAATGTTGATTGGATGAATTATCTGAACCACTTGCTTCTATCAAGCTTTCATTATCTCTATCGGGCAAAGAAACACCGTTGTCACGAATATTACGACTTAATGCAGTGAATGAGCTTAGCCACCAATCTCGTTCTATATTTCCGGTAAATTGTGCGACCTGTCCTTGTATTTGATTATTAAACTGGCCTTGATATGTATTCGTTTCAATGCCTTCATCAATTAATGTTAGTTGAATACTTTGTGAAGGTTCTTGTGTTAATGCGTTAAGTGATTGTTGAATATCGGTATCTTTTTGCCAATGACAACATAAGCCCAAAGGTGATAAATAACTTGATTCAAATTCTGTAGATAATAAATAACAACGTTTTTCAGCTCGGGTTATAGCAACATATAATAAACGTATGCTCTCAGCATAAGCTTCATCAGCCATCCTTTTTTTGGCTTGTTCTGAACCTGATAAACTAACGGCTAACTGCCCTACTTCATTATGATATTCAATGAGCTGAACATTTTTATTGCCAAATTTTAATGGGTGTTTATGCCGCGTGGCAAAAGGAATAAAAACAATCGGATACTCTAATCCTTTAGAGCCATGTTGAGTCATAATTCGTATTAAGTTTTCTTCACTTTCTAACCGTAATTCATTTTCACCTTCAGGAAATTCAGCCAATGTTTGTTGTTCAAACCAATAAAGCAATTCTTGTGGCTGCTTTTGGCGTTGGCTGGCACTTTGTATAAGTTCAAAAAGATGCAATAAATTGGTGATCGTTCTTTCACTATCTTCACCCTTGATAACCATATGATCATGCATCAGTTTTAACGCCATGGTGATAAAACTTTTTTTGAGCCATTCATCACGTAATTGACTAAACGTAACTTTCATCGACTGCCAAGCTATGTCATCTTGCTGTAGTTGATAAAATGCTTTGGGGGAATATGGCAATAATGAACAACTAAGCGCAGCAGAAAAGTAACGGTCATTTTCTAAGAAAAGGATCCCTTTGAGTAGTTGTAACAACTGCGTACTTTGCTCGCTATGTAATAAATTTGATCTATTGCTTAAATATACTGAGGGTAAACCAGCATTAAATAACGCTTGTTTAATGTCTTTGGCTTCCGTGCCGTCACGTACTAAAAGTGCAATATCTTTCGCTTCAATCTTTTGCTGAGGATCAGATAATAATAGAATGATTTCATTCGCACACCATTTCGACATTTCAGCTCTGAAACTTTGCTTTGTAGCACCTTTTTGTTCAGAATTTATAAAATGAACGAGCTGTAAAGCCGCTTTATCGCTATTGTTTTGGCTACTAGTGTTTAGATTATTGCTTTCGGCTCGCTGCAAGGCAACAGGAGATGGTTTTACTGGATGATAAGGAATGTTATAGCCAAACACATCTCGACCAACTGAATCTAAATCATCACCATAAAACAATCGATTATAACCGGTGATCATTTGACAACTTGAACGCCAGTTTGTATCCATTAACCATTGATAATCACATTCTTTGCGTGCAGACATATAAGCAAAAACATCACCACCTCTAAAACCATAAATGGCTTGTTTAGGATCCCCGATCATCATTAACCCTGATGGAAAATTCTCGATGTTTCGATGGTAATACAAGGCTTTTAAAATAGAAAACTGCTCAGGATCGGTATCTTGAAACTCATCAACTAACGCAAATGGATATTGTTTAAAAAGCGTATCAGCCAAAGTATTTTGATTAGTTCCATTACTCTCAAATTTAACCGTTAATTTATCCGCTAAGGTTGTGATTAAATCATCAAAACTTAACACATTAAGTTGCTGCTTTTGCTTTTTTACTGTCTCTCTAATTCGATAGATACCATCTCTGACAATACTTAACGCTTGCAATCGTGCAATATCAGATAATAAGGTTTTTGCTTGTTGTTTAACTTGGTTAACGCTTGAAAATATTTCAACTAACTCTGCTTTAACGGCTGACCTGGAAAATCTGCGACCATCAATAAATGCATCTGCCATTTTACTACTGGTATTTTGGTGATCGGCTATCACATTATCAAGCCAGTCAATTAACTGCTGGTACTCTTCAACGCGTTTACTTTGCTCTGCGGCTTTTTTTCCTTCAACTAAATACTCAAAAATTGTATTTTTATGCGTTGTGAGATCTGTTAATGCTTGTGAGGCTAAATCACCAAAGCTTTCAATTAAACCTTCACTTTCAACCAGCTCTAAAGGACCATTTTTGTAGATAGCTTTTGAAAAATGACTGACTAAGCTTTCGGGTACAGACCAAAACTCAATGACTTGCCTAAATGAATGTTCATTTTCACTGGCTAATTGTCGATACCAATCTTGTGTAGCTTGTAACACAATACCTTGTTGATCCGTTTCCATATTGGCATTAAAAGAAACTTGGCTAGCAAAAGCATGTTCTGTGAGAACACTTTTACAAAACCCGTGAATAGTAAAAATGGCGGCTTCATCTAAAAATAACAGAGCTTGTTTTAATAAATGTTGCGCTTCAACGGCTGGAACTGACTCACTAATACGGCTAAAAAACGCATCGTTTTGACAAAGTAATTGCCAATTATTTAAGGCTAAACGAATAAACTCATCAATACGACCGCGAATTTCCTCAGTTGCATCTTTGGTAAAAGTCATCACCAATATTTGCTTAACGGTTAACTTTTTCTCTAATAATAAGCGTAGATAGATACGCGTAATATTATAGGTTTTTCCGGTACCAGCACTTGCTTCAATTAAATGAATGCCTTCAAGTGGCATATCTTGCGCGACTAAGTTTTTCACAACAGGTAAATTATCGCTCTGATTCATTATTTCACCTGCTGACGATGGTTGATTATCATGTCATACACATGAGTTAATTGCGGCTGAATGTCGTTAAATTGTGGGCAATTAGACCAAAAAAATTGAATATAAGGATCTCGACCAAACGCCTGTTGATTATTGTCATCAAGCCATAACTGTTCAAAATGTTTTTGCTCAAACACTTTCGCTTTATAAAATGCCTGCGCTAAATCACTATTAAGCAACAATGCTTGTGATTGTCCTTGAAGAAAAACAGCGAGTAATAGGCTTAATTGCTCTTTAGGTTTATCAATATATGGATAGCAGTACTGCACACTTTTCTGACTTTTACTGTCAAAATAAAAACCATGACTGGTTTTTATTTTATTGAGCGAATCAAAAAGTGTTTGAGTGGTAATATCAAGGTTTGAAGTCTGTTCACTTTTTTCCTCTAACCAAATCTCTACAATCAATAAATTGAGGTACAATCCTAAAAAGTCTTTCATTTTAGGTAAACTGCTACGGTAGTGAATAATTTTATCTGCACAAACTTGTAATTTTGTCGATAAATCAATGGAGTAACCAATAGTTTTCACTCCTGAATCTAAGCTGAACTCATGCGTAATAGTAAGGTTTACGGCTTGGGTGTTACTCGCATTATGTTCTTCAATAAACTGAGCTAAATTAACACTGTCAGTAACTAATTTATCTAACTGTTCCTGCTGTTGCGGTAATTGTGGAAATTTTCCCGATAAACTCGCTTGCTGTTTTAATGTGTCAATCAGCCTTGCTTGTAATTGTTCTTTGGGTAAAGCGTGTGCTTCAACATCCGTATTTACTTCATCATTTAGCAAGCCACTTAACACTTGTTCTTTAAATAAATACCGAGAAAGGTGATCACTGTCAAAAGGTTCATTATCTAGCAGTTGTTCGTCATAATTGTCCAAATATAATGCAAGCTTATTTTGAGCAAAATAACGTGATGGATGTGTATAAAATCTTGTTAAGTCGTTAAGGGTTAATGAGAATTTTTGACCTTCATTGTTTTGTATATCGATGTCACTGATATCAGGTTCAATAAATAGCGATTGATTGCTTTGCTGATCAATAAGAAGCAATTCATTTGGGTTTGTAGATGACCGTTTCGTAGGTACCAAGGCCAACCACTTTTTGTCAAATCCAGCATATTTCCCTAAATAATTATTTTTACTATAAGGTTGCATTGCTAACTGTCTTATATC
>JAQWHO010000002.1 GCA_029249355.1 Thalassotalea sp. | reverse complement strand
CAAATTGACCATGCAGTGGAGAATGGTTGGTTAATTGATGAGTAACCGCTACATTACAATAATTTAAAGCGAGTCGTATAAATAGTATGTTAGTTTTCGCTTTGCTATATATTCAACCAACGTTTAATGCCCTTTAATTGGGTTATATGAATAAACAACCATGGAGTTTCAATGAAAGGACTACTTTTAATTTTATCACTTACTCTTGCTTTATCAGCGACCGCAAGTGAAATCGATTTAGAAAAATTTGCTCAAACCTACTTTAAAACTATGATTGCAACTCAAGCGCCTAATGCAACTGAAGTAGACCTAGAAAACTATTTCTCTTTACTTACAGATGATATTGGACATTCTCATTTACCATGGGTAACAGACGATTCAAGATTACCTGATGGTAAAGAAGCTATGCGCAAAGGAATGCTGTTTTATTTGGGGGCGCATACACAATACAGTGCAGAATTACTTGATGTATTTATTTTTAACCACTCAGCTATTGCAATTAGATACAAGAACAGCGCAAAAGGTATTCACCCTGAAAGTCAGCAGCCTCTGGCTTATACACAAACCATGATGGAAGTACTTGAAATGGAAAACGGAAAAGTTGCTGTTATTCGTAAATATCACGAGTAAAATTTATATATCTAGGCTATTGATTTAACTATAACTATTTTACAACAATAGGGCATATTCATGATGCTTAACTATGTTATAGAATCATCCTCACTAATAAGGTAGTCGCTTTTAATATGTTTGATGTTTTATTAAATGATTAAAAGCGCTTACTTTAAGCGATAGAGAAAATAGTATGTCATCTGAACTTATGTCTTCTTTGATAATGAGTGGAGTGGTTATTATCATTTCAGTTTTTCTTATCATGCGTGGAAAATCATTAAGAGACAAAAAGAGTTCGAGAGGGCTTTCTGCTTCAAGTAATGAAACCTCAACAGGAACAGCTTTAATCATATGTGGTTTATTATTATTTCTAACACAATTCGTTAAAGTATTTGAAATGTATACTTAAAAGCAGGGTAAGAGCAATTCTACATAAAAACATAACGGTTTTTCATTGCTAGGAATATTTTAACACTCCGCTAATTGCTCTTTATTGAGTTATAGGTTTATATTGAGTCATTATGATTAATCAATCGTTATTAAAAACAAGTTTACTGTCAGGTTTGGCGCTAGTTGCATTTGCTGCAAATTCTGTTTTATGTCGCTTAGCGTTGGAAAGTGAACGTATTGACGCATCAAGTTTTACGGTTATTAGGCTATTATCAGGTGCTTTTGTTCTCTTTTTGATACTAAGCACTAAAAGTCATGAAAAAGGCGAGCGATCTAAAGGCAGTTGGTTGGCAAGTTTTATGTTATTTGTTTACGCTATTTCATTTTCTTATGCTTACCTTTCAATAGATACAGGCACTGGTGCGCTTATTCTTTTTGGCTCCGTTCAAATGACGATGATTTTTGTATCACTTCTATCTGGTAGAAGATTACATGTTAGTGAGTGGATGGGAGTTTTTATCGCTTTTGCTGGTTTTGTCTATCTCATTTTACCGAGCATTACAGCGCCTTCAATGATCGGTTTTATACTTATGGCCTTATCGGGAATCGCGTGGGGGCTTTATACTTTAATAGGACGAGGCTCTAAAAATCCGCTTATGGATACAGCGTATAACTTTTTGCGAACCTTACCTTTTGTTTCATTATTAGCGTTAATGACACTGCACAATGCAACCTTTACAAATGAAGGTGTGGTGTTTGCACTTATATCCGGCGGCATAACATCAGGGATAGGTTATACCATTTGGTATATAGCACTTAGAGGTTTAAATGCTATTCAGGCATCAGTACTTCAGTTGTCAGTGCCTGTTATTGCTGCAATAGGTGGCGTTATGTTTGTATCTGAGTCGATGACTTATAGGCTTATTATTTCGACATGCATTGTCTTATGCGGAATACTCACGGTGGTTTTAGGTAAACAATATTCACTAAAATTAGAATCTAATTTCAAATAGCAAAAAATTGTTTAATAATCACAAACATCGTTAGGTTATAACTTCTCATCATTGAATATAACTCATTATAAATATTAGATTTGGAGATGTTCTTGAAAGTTTTTGGTTTATTTATTGTTGGTGTATTGCTATTTATTTCATGTCCGTCTTTAGCGGTTATTTCTAAAAACATTGATATTACGGATGTTATAACGAAAGAAGATTTTTCAAAATACCGTAACGTGGCTGATTTCATCGATAGTTCGCCTAAAGTGACTATTATTGTAAAACCTGAAGCAATAGATATTGCAGAATATGGTTCAGAGGTTGTTAAATCTTTAACGGGGTCTGATTGTGATAGAGATGGTGTAATGGACAGCAATGAAAAATGTAATGCTGTTTATTATAAACTCTGGATGAAATACGAACGTTAAAATTTTGAACGTAAAATATCATTGAAAGTAAGTTAAGTTAATTTGATTTTAGTTACATCAAGTAATTTTTAGCTAATGCCTTGTCAGATTTGTACCAAACTGCCTAACAAACCACATCAGTCTGCTTATATTTGTGATATCAATTGTTGAGCACTCAGTATATTTTGTCTAAAATAGCGCCCTATTAATTTTTTTAGGCAATTTTAATGAGCGATACTAATTCGTTACCAACTTTACCGGATCGTCTTTCCGGTAACCCACGTAGTCCACATCATGTGGAAGAAATATTCGAACACAATGTTGGCATACTATTAAACGGTAAAGAG
>JAQWHO010000001.1 GCA_029249355.1 Thalassotalea sp. | reverse complement strand
TGAGGACCAGCCCAAATATATAATGAAACTAATGCCCAAAAGTGAACAATAGATAAACGGTAAGAGTAAACCGGACGCTCAGCTTGTTTCGGAACGAAGTAATACATTATCCCTAAGAAACCGGCAGTTAATAAGAAGCCTACGGCATTGTGACCGTACCACCATTGCATCATGGCATCGATAGCACCTGAGTAGATGGAATAAGATTTCATCATTGAAACAGGGATCACCATACTATTACCGATATGCAATACAGCAACGGTTAGTATAAAGCCCCCAAAAAACCAGTTAGCCACATAAATATGAGATGTTTTACGTTTGACTAATGTGCCGAAAAATACAATCGCATAACACACCCAAACTACGGCAATGAGAATATCAATTGGCCATTCTAATTCAGCATATTCCTTACTTGATGTGTATCCCAAAGGTAAAGTAATAGCAGCAAGTATAATAACAGCTTGCCATCCCCAAAAGGTAAACGAAGCAAGTTTCCCACCAAACAACGTTGTTTTACAAGTGCGCTGTACAACATAATAAGAAGTGGCGAATAAAGCACTGGTACCAAAAGCAAAGATTACTGCGTTGGTATGAAGTGGGCGAAGACGGGAGTAGGTCAACCAAGGTGTCTCAAAATTTAATGCTGGCCAAATTAATTGGGCGGCAATAAGGACACCTACAAGCGTACCAACAATTCCCCAAATAACTGTCATGACGGTAAATTGTCTTACTACATCAAAGTTATATGACGGCTGATCAAGCGTTGTTGTCATTTTTATTGTTCCGTTAACAAAGTTAGTTTCACTATATGTTGAAAGATTTTAGTTTATATATTTCGCAATAGTTTTCTTGAGTGTGATATAAACGACATTTATAGAGCGTAATGTATTATATCAAGAGCAATTTTACCTTTTGGCTATGATTCAAATCAATGAAAAAATGTGATTTAAATCAATAAAAAGCAATTTCATTACTTTATATTTGTGATTAAAATCATTATCGATTAATAATTGAACTAAAAATAAAATAATTATAAAAACTGTAGACTAGATAATATGTTTAAGCTAGCAACAAAAGCAGTTCTTAATAATTTCATTTTTTGATTTTTTAGTTTGTCATATAAAGTACAGTCTTCTATTTATACTTTTTTGGTGTGACCTCTATGCCCCAAGTTTTTCAAAATTCAATGTTCATTTTAATCATTCTTCTTTCTGGTTGTTTGCCAAAAAATCAACAGGGCACGTTTATAGAACCGCATTGCTTGAATAGTCAAAGTCAATGCCTTATAAAAACGGACATAGGTGACTTTGATATTTTATTTAATGTTAAAACTGTTATTACTGAGCAAGAGTTTAATATTATTGTCAAAAATAACTCCCTTAACGAAAATCTTGAGATAAATGGTTTTATAGAAGGCAAAGAAATGTATATGGGAAAAATACCTCTTTTCTTTCAAAACAATGATAAGCAGATTTATATTGCAACAACTATGTTAGGTAGTTGTTCTGAAGAAAAAATGATATGGCGTATGTGGTTTACAGTTACTGATAAGCTTAAGAAAGAAGAAACTCAAAAATTTTTCATTGATTTTAAAAGTTACCGTCGTTAGGTTTTAAGCTTGCTAATATTAAAATTATTTACTCGACTGCTTTATTACGTATTAAGGTTTTTACAGAACGATTTAACTTAACGCCAACCAAATAGCGACGGCTATCATTAATGTACCGGATATTTTATTGAGGCGTTTAACATTATTTTGTTGAGTTAATATACGGCCAATTGTTTTTCCTCCTGTGGCATATAACATCATACAAACAAACTCAGAAATTATAATAATCATCACTAAAACAGATAGTTGCAATGGTAACGCGTAATTATCATTAATAAATGGCGGTAATAAAGAAACCATAAAAGCCCACCCTTTGGGGTTGGCAATAGCAGTTATAAAGCCTTGATTGAATAATTGCTTTTTACTGAAAGTAGATGAATTAGTTGGCTGATTTGAAAGGGCCATTTTGCCTTTTGAACGCCACATGTTAATTCCAACATAAAGTAAATATAATGCCCCAATAAGTTTTAAAATTTGGAAAACCAATGGCATTTTTAACATGATGGACGAAATGCCAATCACTGAAGCTATCGCCACACTAGCGACACCTAGTAACTCCCCCCACATCATCCATAACGTTTTTCTAATGCCGATAGACATCCCTAGAGTCATCGCCAATGTCATACACATTCCTGGGGTAATACTGACTAAAAAGAAAGTGGGAATAAACAATGAGATAAGCGTTAAATCTAACAAAAGAGATCCTAAAAGGGTTTGAATGCGTAGATGATAGAAGAAAGTCAGTGTAGTGAAAAGTGAATAAATCAGTTTAAGTATATTTATCCACTTACTTAAACTATTTTTAATCAATTACTTGTATAAAGATATGTTAGTAGTATTGATTAAATAGAATAACAAAGCGTGTTTTAAATCGTTAATTTATCGATAGTGTATTGATTGAAATTACCATTCATCCTTTGATACATGTTATTCATCGCTCATGAAAGACTGAAAGTAAGTTTTTGTAAAGTCTTTATATTTTTATATAATTATTGATTAAAATTCATCTATGGAAAATAGCATTAGTGATTTCATCTTTTATGAATAGCCGTTTTATAACGAAAGCCAAACATTGTTTTATTGTTGGTGTAACAACAAGCTTGTTATTAGCATGTTCTAATACTTCAGAACTGAATAAAAATTTAAAAAATATCAACTTACCTGCTACTTGGCAGGGAAGTACAGATAAATTCGACGTTAAAGATAACTGGTTACTCCAATTAGGTGATCCAAAAATACAACAACTTGTAAAATCAGCGTTAACTTCAAATCATCAATTAAAAATTCAAGCGTATAACGTTGAAATTCAAAAACAGCAACTTATTGTTTCAGGAAGTACGTTATGGCCATCGCTTGATTTATCTTTACGCTCAGGTCGAAGTAAAAACAATTCACTTGATACTTATTCAAATAGTAACTCTATTGATTTGAACTTATCTTACGAATTAGATTTATGGGGTAAGCTTTCAGATGCTGATCAACAGGCTAATTTAAATTATTTAGCTGAACAAGCTAATTTTCAGCACAATAAACAACAATTAGTCGCTGACGTTATTATTACGTGGTTTTCGATTGTTGAAGCAAAAAAACTATTGTCGCTCTATGAAAGTAGAGTTGAAAATTCACGTCAAAATCTTGATATTATTGAGTCTAGCTATAATAGTGGCTTAGGTTCAGCATTAGATGTTTATCTTACTCGTAATGAGTTAAATAATGAGCTAACACGAGTCTCTGAACAACAAACCGCCACCGCAAAATTAGTGAGAAAACTTGAACGTTTGGTTGGTGAATACCCTAAAGGTGAACTTTTAGTTAATGACCAATTACCTTTATTGTCTGATGACATCCCTTTAGGACTTCCATCTGATCTGATCAGTAGAAAACCCCAGTTAATGGCCAGTTGGTATCAGTTACTCGCCAAAGATGCTGGCCTTGCTTATGCTCATAAACAAAGATTTCCAAGCATTAGCCTAACGGCATCACTAGGAGATAGTAATAATGATATTGAAAAACTACTTTCTGGCTCTTCTCTCGCTTGGTCTTTATTTGGCAACCTTTCAGCCCCGTTATTTAATGCGGGTCGTTTAGAAGCTAACGAAGAAAAAATGCGCTTAACGTTAAAGCAAGGAGAACAGCAATATTTAGATACTTTATATAACGCTTTCTCTACCGTCGAAAATGCTATTACTGAAGAAAAAGGATTGAAACACAGTTATCAAACCATGTTATCTGCAAAAAATAATGCCGAGGTTGCTGCAACATTATCATTTGAACAGTACCAAAGTGGTTTAGTTACTTACACAACAGTTCTTGATGCTCAAAAGCGGGCTTTCGATGCCCAAAGTAATTTAATTCAAATTAAGAACCGATTAATTGCTAATCGCATTCAACTACATTTAGCACTAGGTGGTGACTTTACTGTCTCTGAAGAAAGTGCCACTACTCAAAACGATAAGGCTGAATAATCATGTCTCAAGAGAATCATTCAAATTCATCAATAGAAACTAAGACGAGTCGCAAGAAAAAACTGGTCATTTTAGCGGGTATTATTGGCGTTACATTTTTAATAATGACACTTATTTCAAATAATCCTCCACAGTCAAAACGGTTTAAGCCATCTAAAGCGGCACAAATGACTGTTTCAACGCAGGTGTTAGCACCACAAAACTATCAAGTGCTGGTAGAAAGTTTTGGTACTGTCAAGCCAAGGACACAAAGCATACTTTTTTCACAAGTTTCAGGACAAATTACCCAAGTC